>PUNR01000297.1 GCA_003551805.1 Loktanella sp. | reverse complement strand
GCTAAGATTCACATTTGTGTAGCTTGCACGAAGTTTTTGTGACGGCCCTCAGGCCCGGTCAAGCGCCCAGTCGGCCATGGCCGGCAGCATGGCATCGACCAAAACCTGAAAACCCGCAACAATCGTGACCGGGTTGTCATTTGCAACCAGCACCGACTGACTGAACCGGCGGGTGCCGATAACGCGCTGATCGCGGTCATCCAAAACCGTCAGCGTGATATCAATGGCAGCGGTAAAACTGCCATCTGCCCCGACAGCCACATCGAATGCATCAATCCGCGTCAGCAGTGCGCTGTCAGGCACCGGCCCGCCATCGCTGCGCCCGACGTAGCCGATCCGCCCAGTGGCCGAAATACTGCGCACCAGCAAAGATTGCACGACGCGTGGCAATTCATCGGTCCAGCGCGCCTGCGGTAGATAGGTGATCGCGGCGGCATTGGGCCGGATCATGATCCGGTCGGTGCTGATCGTGGCAGGCGCATCGGGCAAAGCCAGCAACAAAGTGCGCTGGGTCTGTCGCCCGCCTGTGCTGCCTGCGCGCGGGATCAGGTCATAGGTATCGCGCGGCGATGCCGCCGTATTCAGCGCGGAAACGGCACCACAGCCACCAAGGGCAATAGCGCCCCCCAGCAGGGCTACACGGCGGGTCAGTTGGACAGCGGTCATGATGTTATCTCCGGTATTCGGGAACGCGGTTGTCTAGAATAAACCCGGTCGGGTTGCTTTCGATCCGGCGTGCGAGATTATTCAATGTGGCAACTAGGCCGCGCGCCTCGGTGCCAAAGCGGGTCAGTTCGGGCAGCCCTGTGGTGGTAAAGGCGCTGATACCGGGGCTCGATTGCGCGATAGCGGCCTGCACCTGCAAGACTACCTCGTCCGCGCGCGCGATCAAGGCACGCAGATCGGCGGCAATTGCGGGCACATCTGCGGTCACATCTTCAACTGCTACGCTGATCCGGCCTGCGGCAGTGCGCAGATCATCCAACACCGGGCCAATATCGGTCTGCAGCAAATCATTGGCACTATCAAAAGTGTCTTGTGCCGATACCAGCGCACCATCCACCACGACCAGCGTCGTGTTCAGCGCCGCAAGCGAGGTTTGCGCCTGCGCCATCAGATCGCCCGCTGCGATGATCGTCGCCTCCGCATCACCTGCCATGGGCGTTAGACGCGCGGTAAAGCCGGTCACATCGGCGGCAACATCTTCGACCGCGACAGCGGCGGTGTTCACCGCGCGGCGCACATCGGCCACGATCAGCGGCAGGTCGGTGTTGACCACGGTTTCCACCGTTGCAATAGCGGCGCGCGCCTCTGCGATGAATTCAGCACCGTCGCCTTCGATCATTTCGTCAAAACTGATCGACGCAGTGGTGACCGCATCAAAGGCCACATTCGCTTCGGCCAATGTCACTTCGAGTTCGACCAGACGCGCATTCAACAAGGTCGCCGTTTCGCCAAAGCTGTCAAGCGTGTCGCCTGTACGGGTCTGGATATCCTGCACCGCCGCGGTTGTCTGCGTAACACCGTCGGCAATCTGCGCCATGATCGCGGGGATCTGGTCACGCATCAGGTTTTCCGCCAGCGCGAATGTCCCTTCCACACGTTCCAGCGCCGGTGACAATGTGTTCAGCACAGTGTCAGCCGAAATGAATGCTTGCTGCACCGCAACCAGCGCACTGTCAGTACTGCGCAGTGTTGTTTCCACGCCTTCGCCGATGGTTTCAAGCCGGTCTGTGAACAACGTAATCTGCGCTGTCGCATCACGCACCGTGCCGCTGATCTCGGAAAAATCGCTTAGCGCCTGATCCAGCTGGCCCGAAGTACGCGACAGATTGCGCAGGATATCAGCGACCAGCGCCTGATTTTCACTGCCCGTGATGACTTGTGCCTGTTGCAGCAGCAGCTTGGCCTCGGCCAGAATATCGGGGGCATCTTCGACAAGCGCCTGCACCGTGGAACGGCGCGATGGGATGATAGGCAGACCTTCGCTGAACTCTGACAAAGGCTCTGCCGCTTCTGTCCCTGCGGACAAGGAAATATAGGCGACGCCCGTCACGCCCTGCGACTGCAATTGGGCAATTGTATTACTGCTAACAGGTGTTGCCGCATCTACCTGAATGATGGTGAATACCTTGGATGGGTCTTCCTCGTAAATGCGCAGGCCGATGACCGACCCGACGGCGATGCCGTTATAGGTCACAGCACCGGATGCATCCAGACCGGTCACGTCATCAAACAACACGCCGTAGGTCGCATATTGCCGGTCCAGCTGCACCGAAGCGAGCCAGATGAAAAACCCCAGCGTCCCAAGGATAGCGGCAAGCGTAAAAGCCCCGATCATGATAAAATTGGCACGGGTTTCCATCAGATCTTCTCTTTCGGGTTTGCGTCGGGCGTGGCCGCGCGGGCGCGGGGCCCATGAAAATATTCCTGCACCCAAGGGTGATCGACATCCAGCATGTCCTGCATGGTCCCTACTGACAGTACCTTTTTATCGGCAAGCACGGCGACACGGTCACAAATCGCGTGCAGACTATCCAGATCATGAGTGACAAGAAACACCGTCAACCCCAAGGACCGCTGCAATTGCTTAATCAGCGTATCAAATGCCGCCGCACCGATCGGGTCAAGCCCTGCGGTAGGTTCATCCAGAAACACGATTTCAGGGTCAAGCGCGATAGCGCGGGCAAAGCCCGCCCTTTTGCGCATACCGCCTGACAATTCGGACGGGTAATTGTCCTGAGCCTTGTCGGGCAGGCCCACCATACGAACCTTGATCCCGGCCAACAGCGCGCGCAGGTCGTCATCAAGTTTCAACTGCTCGCGCATCGGGGCTTCGACATTCTGGCGCACGTTCAGCGATGAAAACAGCGCGCCATCCTGAAACATGACACCCCAACGGCGGCGCAGCGCGCGGTAATCATCGGCCGATGTGTCACGCACGCTTTCACCGAACACCTCGATCTGGCCTGCGTCGGGTTTCAAAAGACCGACGATAGCGCGTAAAAGCACAGATTTGCCGGTGCCGGACCCGCCGACAACGCCAATAATCTCGCCGCGCTTGACGTCCAGATCCAGCCCGTCATGCACCACATTGCGGCCAAAGCTGGTGACAAGGCCGCGCACACGGATGATGGGTTCGTCAGTCATCAGACCCCCACAACAGCGAAAAAGATGGAAAACATCGCATCAACCACGATCACCATGAAAATCGCCATGACGACCGAAGTCGAGGTCAACCGCCCAAGGCTTTCTGCATCGCCCCCGACTTTCATGCCCTGATAACAACCGATGATCCCGATAATCAGCGCGAAAAAAGGCGCTTTGATCATGCCGACGTTAAAGTGCCAGACATCGGTGTTGCTGACCAATCGCGACTGAAACACCGCAGGTGACACGCCCAGTTCGATCCATGACATCATAGCGCCCCCGATCAGCCCCGATACATTTGCGATCAGGCCCAGCGCAGGCAACATGATAATCAGGGCCAGCACGCGCGGCACGATCAAAATGGCGATCGGGTCCAGACCAAGCGTGCGCATCGCGTCAATCTCTTCACGCATTTTCATCGACCCGATGGCGGCGGTAAAGGCCGACCCCGACCGCCCCGCCACAATGATTGCAGTCAAAAGGATGCCCAGTTCGCGCAGGATCGAGATGGCGATCAGGTCGACGACAAACACCTCTGCCCCGAACTGGCGTAGCTGTGCCGATCCCTGAAACGCCAGCACAACCCCGATCAGGAACGCCATCAGCGCCACAATCGGCACGGCTTGTACGCCGACCTGCTGGCAATGATGCACGACCGATGTCAGGCGCAATTCGCGGGGCCGCCAGATGACACGCACCATCGTCGCCATGACCTGACCCAGAAATGAAATCAGCTCCAGCGCGTTGCGACCGCCCAGCAACACCCTGCGGCCAAGATTTTCGAGAAACGCGCCAACCGGATTTGGCCTGACAACATCGGTTTCGTCCGGTGGCATATTGTGGCGGATCGTGTCGATCAATTGTGCCTGCGCGTCGCTGGCACCGGTGATGCTGTCACCGGATGATTGGGCCATAAAGCTTTGCAGATGCACGATAAACCACGCACCCGCGGTATCCATCTGCGTTAATCCCGCAATGTCGATCACCTCGGCCTGTGCGGCCTGTTCTTGTGCGGCTTGCCGGTCCAGATGTTCAAAGCTGTCAATCGTCAGCCGGCCCTGCACCAAAAGACGCGCGCCATCGCGCTCGAAACCGGCCTTATTTTCCGCGGTAGCAATCATGGTGGCGGACATGCGATCCTCTGTGCAGTCGTAGGGTGCTTGATGCAGGCTGACGCTGCTTTAGGATTGCACTGACTGCGGCTTCACTCGTCGCATATCGCGGCAGGACGGGCAAGCAGGTGCTGCAAAATGCTTGATATGTATCAAGGTAAAGCCGCCGCTGCCCTGCAATAAGGAACTGCATACGGCAATGCCGCCGTGCGCACAGCAAAGGATGTCACCCATGGACAGACTGACCGCCCTCATTATCGTTGATGTCGCGTGCAGCGACAACAAGATCCGCCACTACATCTCAAGCGTGCCTGAAACGGGCGTGCACCTGTCGATCCTTGTCGTGGGTGTCGCACCGTCCTTGCCGATGTGGGCTTACGGGTCGGCACCATACGGGCCGATCATATTTCCCGAAAACTGGCATGACACCTACCAAGAAGGCGGCAAAGACGTCGCCGACCGCGCCGATGCCATCGAAAAGCTGCTGCAAAGCGCCGGAATCGCGGGTGATGTGACCTCTGCCTATTGCGAGGCACAGATGCTTGATGAACAGGTCGCCGCCCGCGCGGCGCTGTGCGATATCGTCCTGCTTGACCCCGCTGTCTCCGAGGCAAGCTATACCTTCCAGCAAGCGCTGGAGGGCGTGCTGTTCAAAACGCCAGTGGCGGTGGTCATCAATGCGCAGGGTGTCGCGCAGGCCGTCGCAGCCAAACGTCCGATGATCGCATGGGATGGCAGCCTGCCCGCGTTGCGTGCCCTGCACCGTGCCTTGCCGATCCTGCGGCAGGCCGAGGCTGTGACGATCCTCGTGATCGACCCCAACCCGCACGGCCCCGAAGGCCAGAACCCCGGCAGCGATGTGGCAACCTGGCTGACGCGGCATGGCTGCAACGTCACCGTGCAGCAATCGCCCAGCGCCGGTCAGGACATCGGCGATTGTATCCTAAGCCGCGCCAGCGAATTGGGGGCCGATCTGATCGTGATGGGTGCCTATGTCCATTCACGCGCACGCCAGCGGATTTTGGGCGGTACGACCAAGATCATGGTCAGTCAGAAAGACTATCCCACCTTACTGGCGCATTGACCGCAACCTTGGGCCGGGCGCTAACGCCCCGGCCCAAGGCGCGTCCTTATCATCGTCAGAGCTTAAATATCCCCCGCGCGGAGCGCAAAAACATCGCCACGAAAGCCCGCGATGGCGCGCCGCCGCTATGGTCAGGCTCAGGCGTCTTCGTCAACCTGCGCTGCGACCTTGCCGGTCAGGGCAATCAGCTTGCCGGCTTCTGCCTGATATTGCGCAACAGCTTTCTGAACAAATTCCGCCTGCACATGCTGCATTTCGCTCAGCGTCGTGCATTTCAGCATGGATTGCTGAAGCCGGATATCTTCATTTATGCGCGTGGCCCAAAAGGACGCGATTTCGCTGCTCATGTCAGCCATGCATTGCGTCCATGCATTGTTCATCCATAAGGTCGGTGCGGCGGGCGCGACCGTCGCGATGACGTCAAGAACGTCAGGGGTGAAGGTCGGGGTGTGCTGTGTATCGGGCATCCGAGTGTCCTTTCTGGCGACAATGAAGCGCGATTATAGCATATAAATGCCCAAATAGCTTGACCTGTATCAATTGGCTGGCTTGCGGGACGTGAACGCGACCTCGCCCCAGATCGGCAGGTGGTCGGAGGCCCGCAAGCTTTGCACTGTCTGCACCACACCGCCATCAGTCAGTGCCATACCGCCGCCCAGCGCGATCCGGTCAAGGGCGGCCATCGGCATGGACGCGTGAAAAGATTTACCCGGTGCGTGAATGGCAAAATCACCTTGCAGCGGGTCCAGACCACGGGTCGCGGACCATTCGTTGAAATCACCCATAATGGCCGTGGGGTAATCATCTAGCGCGACAGCGCCCAGAATTGCCGCCAGTTGCGCCTGCCTGTGGTAACGGGTCAGGCCCAGATGGGTCGCGACCACGCTAAACGGACCGCCGATATCAAGGTCGATGCGCAATGCGCCGCGCGGTTCCAGCCCCGGCAAGGTCAGGCGCGTCACCTGCCGGACGATTGTCCCGCGCCGCACCAATACGGCATTGCCATGCCAGCCAAGGCTGTCGGGATGTTGCGCCACCGGCACCAGCTCATAATCGGTATGCCCAGCGATCAGTGCGGCAGGCAAGGCACCGGGCCTGTCACCCCACCGGAAATCAGCCTCTTGCACGGCGACGACATCTGCCTCCAGCCCGGCCAGAATATCAATGATCCGGCCCGGATCATAACGGCGGTCAACGCCTTTCGCTTTGCGGATATTATAGGACGCGAGCTTGAGCCGGTTGCGGTTGCCTGATGTATTTCCCATCACCATGATATAGGAACGCCGGACATCCGATAAAAGAGACAGCGCATGACCGCACCCTCAGACCATAATAACCGACGGCTAAGATTGCTTGCGCCGATCTGGATCGTGCTGGTTCTGGCAGGTGTCTGGGCCGTCTGGGAAGGCTGGTGGCCACTTGCCGCAATGTCCACGCTGACGCTGGTCCTGTCACTGGCGCCGGTCCTGCTGGCATCGCGGTTCAATGTGGCGCTGCCGTTGCC
Organism: Loktanella sp.; assembly: GCA_003551805.1. Classification (GTDB taxonomy): domain Bacteria; phylum Pseudomonadota; class Alphaproteobacteria; order Rhodobacterales; family Rhodobacteraceae; genus Yoonia. Next base: position 1,285 of record PUNR01000297.1, on the reverse strand, counting down.
GTTTGTGGTCAGCATCGTCGTGTTCATCGTCGCCTCACTGATCATGGGCGAAGTGTTTGATATATATTATCGAATCTGGTGGTGGGATCTTGCCTTGCACGGGTTATCCGCTGTCGCATTGGGGATGATCGGATTTTTGTTCATCTACATGCTGTTTGACGGCGACAAGTTCGCAGCACCACCCAGTGCCATCGCCTTTCTGGCCTTTACCTTTGCACTTAGCATCGGCGCCGTCTGGGAGATTTTCGAATACACGATGGATGTGGTCTTCGGCACCAACATGCAAAAAAGCGCCGACGACACGATGATTGACCTGATCTTTGATGCCATCGGCGCGATTATCGGGGCGCTGGCGGGTTATGCCTATCTGAAAGGGCGCAGGACAGGTTTTCTGGCGCGACTGATCGGCGATTTCATCACGTTGAACCGTCATCTATATGCCAAGAAAAAGTCGCGCAAGGACAGGTAGGGGGTTCTTTTGGCCAACACGCTTTACGACGCGTTGATCGCACCACACCGGCACAATGACGCGCCTTTCCTGACCGGCGATGATGGGCGCACCATGTCCTATGCGGACTTCGTGCGCCGCGCGGCACAGATCGCCCATGTGCTGGTCGCTGCAGGCGTGCAACCCGGTGACCGCGTTGTTGCGCAAGTCCCCAAAACCACCGATGCGGTGGCGCTTTACGCTGCCTGCCTGCAAAGTGGCGCCGTCTATCTGCCGCTGAACACCGGCTATACCAAGGCCGAGCTTGGCTATTTCATCACCGATGCAGCACCGCGCGTCATCATCTGCGACAGCAAGGATCACGCGGCCCTACAGACGCTTTGTCCGGCGGATGCCAGCGTACTGACCCTCGGCGCGGATGGGCAGGGCAGCCTTGTGACCGCCGCCGATGCCGCAAGCGATGAATTCGCGACTGTGGCGCGCGGGCCTGATGATCTGGCAGGGTTGCTATATACGTCAGGCACGACGGGCCGGTCCAAGGGCGCGATGATGTCGCATCGCAACCTGTTGTCCAACGCCGCGGCATTGGTTGATCTGTGGCAGATCACTGCCCGCGACCGGCTGATCCATGCTTTGCCGATTTTCCACACCCACGGGCTGTTCGTGGCGCTGAACACGTCGTTGCTGGCAGGGGCAGAGGTGCGTTTCATGGCGGGTTTCCAGCCTGACGCGGTGATCGCAGAACTACCGCAATCCACGTTGATGATGGGTGTGCCGACCTTCTATACCCGCCTGCTCGCCGATGTGCGGCTGACGTCCGATCTTTGCAGCACGATG
>PUNR01000209.1 GCA_003551805.1 Loktanella sp. | reverse complement strand
GTCACGCCGGTGCACCGCCAACGGATAGACCGCATAGCGCCGCCGCAGCCGCAATGCACCCAACCGCCGGTCGGCCATTTTGCAATTGGGGGTGATCAGCACTTCGACGGTCGTGGTTTCCACCGCCGAGACCTGATCGACGCGGCGCAATTCCTTGTTGGCCTGTAGCGACAACAGTTCCGTCATTTCGGTGCGCAGGATCACGCGGTCACCGACCTGCAAGGTCACATTCGCCAGATCGCGGCGTAGCGAGACATCGCCGCGCACCACGTCGATCAACCGCACGCCATCGCGTTTGAACAATTGCACGCCATTGACCTCGCGCCCGATCAGGTTGCTGTCGGGTGGGATCACGGCCTCGGAAAAGAACTTTTTCTTAGACCGGTCCGACAGCATCGCCGCCATGCTTGACCGATCAGGCAACAGGCGCGGCGCCATGAAATACATATAAACGAAGGTCCAGGCCATCACGACAAGCCCGACCGGCATGATCTCGAGGATGCCGAAAGGTTCCATCCCCGATGCCCGCGCGACCCCGTCCACCAGCAGGTTCGTCGATGTGCCGATCAGCGTTAGTGTGCCGCCAACAATCGCGGCATAGCTTAATGGAATCAGTAGCTTGGAAGCCGAAACTCCTAAACTGCGCGAAAGCTGAATGAACACCGGAATCATCACCACGACCAGCGGCGTGTTGTTCATGATCGCACTGGCAAAGGCGACGAAAAGCAACCCGCCACCGATGGCACGCGCAGGGCTGATCTTGGCCTGTCGTTCGGCAAGCTTGGTCATCGCATCCAGCGATCCGCTCCGCACAAGGGCGCCGACGAGGATGAACATCGCCGCAATCGTCCAAGGCGCGGGGTTGGAAAACGCATTCACCGCCGCCTGATAGGGCAGCACGCCGGTGACCAACAAAACAGTGACACCGACCATGGCGACCACTTCGGTGGGGAAGGTTTCGCGCATGAACAGCACGAACATACCCACGACCACGGCAAGTGTCAGCCAGGCCTCTTGCGGTTGGCTCAGGTTTAAAAGGTCACTCATGCACCAAATTCTTTACCTTCTCCGGTGTTTGCGCAACCCTTGGGCGTACCAATGTCAGCCCCACGCCCATGGCCGCCAGCGCCGCCCAGACCCAAAGGCTGTAATGTTCGCGCAACAGCAACATTGCCCAGACGACACCGAAACCTGTTACCAAATAGCTTACTTGTCCGGCAAAAACCGCACCCCCGCGCCCGACCAGCCAGACATAGCCGGTATAGACCAGCACATGGATCACCGCGCCCAGTATCATGGTGAAATCGGCCAGAATGAAGGGTGACGTGGGCACGCGGAACTGTCCGGTGCCAAGCGCAAGCGGCAATGCGATCACCGTACCGATAGCCGATGCGCCAAACAGCACCTGCACCGGGTCCAGCCCTGCAGTGCCCCATTTGGCGACGATATTACCTTCCAGCGCATAGCAAAGCGGGGCAATCAGCGCCAATGGCAGAAAGGCCACCATGGCGCGTTCCGGCAGACTTGCCTCTGGCAGCGCGATAAAGGCGACAGCCGCAAGGCCAAGCGCCAGACCGCCCATCCGCCGCCACGAAAAATGGTCATTCCCCAGCGCCAGCGCGATTGGAAAAGCGATCAGCGGAATGGTCGAGATCACGATCGACATCACCCCCGACGGCAGGTGAAACGCCGCGCGATAGCTGGCCGAATTGGGGATCAACGTCCCAAGAAACGCGATCAACAGCCAGAAAGCGCAGGTTTTCGCCGTGACCGGCAAGCGCCCCAGACTGCGCCAACGCAACGCACCCAGCAGCAAAGTGCCGATCAGCATTTGCCAAAAGATGATCCCGAACGGCTCATACCCCGCCGTGACGGTGATTTTCGTCAAGGGCTGTGTCAGCCCCCAACCTGCACCAAGCGCCACCAGCGCCAGCGTCAAAGTGCCATCATCGCGCGTCATGCAGGCCCGCTGGCAGCCAGTCTGCCGCCCTGACGCACCATTTCCACGCGCGTGGCCTTGCCGGTGCGGTCGTCTGTTTCGACATAAAGACCGGACAAAGTCGCGTCCGATGCGGCGGGGGTGAAGCGGTCTTTGGGCATGCCTGTGATAAAGCGGCGCAAGGGTTCGACTTTATCCATGCCAATTACGGAATTATAATCGCCGCACATGCCTGCATCGCTTTGATAGGCGGTGCCGCCGCCAAGGATCATCGCGTCTGCTGTGGGCACATGGGTATGCGTGCCGACCACGATACTGGCGCGCCCGTCGCAGAAATGGCCCATGGCCATTTTCTCGGACGTGGCCTCGCAATGCATATCGACCAGACTGGCCGCGATCTGCCCGCCCATCGGGTATTGCCGCAACACCGCGTCAATCGCCGAAAAAGGATCATCGAAAGGCCGTTTCATGAACACTTGCCCCAGCACCTGCGCCACCAGCACCTTGCGCCCGCCCGGTGCGGTAAACACCCGCGCGCCGACGCCGGGGGCGGCTTTGGAAAAGTTCAATGGCCGGATGATGCGGGGTTCTTGGGCTGCATAGGCCAGCATGTCTTTTTGATCGAAGGCGTGATCGCCAAGGGTAACGGCATCGGCGCCTGCCTCGAACAGTAATTTGGCGTGGGCGGCAGAAAGCCCCATGCCGGATGTGGCATTTTCACCGTTCACAACGACGAAATCGAGCCGCCATTCAGTGCGCAGGCGGGGCAGGTGGTTTGTGATCGCGGTCCGGCCTGACCGGCCCATGACATCGCCAAGGAACAGAATTTTCATCCCCCCTTGGTAAGCCCGGATCGCGCCCTGTGCCAGAGCGAAAATGTCGCTGGTCATTGCCGGAATTTACTGGCAGCCAAAGGGGATGATGAATGTGCAGGCAGCCCGCCCCGTCGCGGGCGTTTTATGGATGGTCGTGACCGGCGTGATGTTCGTCGCCGTCACTGCGATTGTGAAACATGTGGGCGATGACGTGCCTGCATCACAGGCGGCGTTTTTGCGCTATGCTTTGGGGCTGGTGTTCCTGATTCCGATGATCCGGCCGATCATGGCCGCCCATCTGACACGCAGGCAGATGAAGATGTTCGGGATCCGCGGTGTCGTGCACACCATCGCCGTGATCTTGTGGTTCTACGCTATGGCGCGGATTCCAATCGCCGAAGTGACAGCGATGAATTACCTGTCGCCGGTCTATGTTTCGATCGGGGCGGCGCTGTTCTTGGGTGAAAAACTGCCACCCCGTCGCCTGATCGCGGTGCTGATCGCGCTGGCGGGGGCGGCGATCATCCTGCGCCCCGGCCTGCGCGAGGTAGAGACAGGCCACATTGCCATGCTTGGCACAGCCGTCATGTTCGCGGTGGGTTATCTGCTGGCCAAGCAATTATCGGGCGAGGTGTCGGCGGCGGTCGTCGTCGGCATGTTGTCGATCACTGTGACCATCGGGCTGGCCCCTTTTGCCTATGCCGTCTGGGTCACGCCGACACTGGCACAGGTGGGCTGGTTGTTTCTGGTCGCCTGTTTTGCAACAGCAGGCCATTACACAATGACGCTTGCCTTTGCTGCCGCACCGCTGACCGTCACCCAGCCGGTGACGTTTCTGCAACTGGTCTGGGCTGTGCTGTTGGGCGCTGTGGTGTTCGGCGAGGCGGTGGACGCCTGGGTCGTGATCGGCGGGCTGGTGATCATGGCATCGGTCACGTTTATCACATGGCGCGAGGCGGTGGCGCGCAGGCAGGTGACACCTGTGGTGACGGAAACGAAGGTGTAAAAAAGCGCCTTGCGGCGCTGCCTCCGGCGGGGATATTTTTACTCTGACGATGCGGGGGCCAAGCGCGTGATAAGCGAGCTTTGGGTGATCCGGCCAACGGGCAGCCCGTTTTCGGTGACTTGGATCGGGTGCGCGCCGATCTGTTGCAAGATTGCCTGCACCGGCGTGTTCACGTCGATGGCTGTTCCCTCCGCCGTGCCCGAGATCATCACATCGCGCGCGGTCAGCACACCCAGCGGGTTCATGTGGGCCACGAAATCGGCGACATAAGGGTTGGCAGGATTGGTGTAGATATCGCGCGGCGTGCCACATTGCACGATCCGCCCGCCTTCCATAATGGCGATGCGGTTGCCGATCTTGAACGCCTCGTCCAGATCGTGGCTGACGAAAATGATGGTGCGCCCGCGTTGTTTTTGCAGATCGAGCAGTTCGTCCTGCAATTTGCTACGGATCAGCGGATCAAGCGCGCTGAAAGGCTCGTCCATCAACAAGATCGGCGCATCAGTCGCAAAAGCCCGCGCAAGGCCCACGCGTTGCTGCATGCCACCTGAAAGTTCGCCAACCAGCGCCTCTGCGCGTTCCGACAATCCCACCATCGCCAGTTCCTGATCGACGCGGGTGTGCAGCTTGCCCTTGTCCAGCCCTGCCAGTTCCAGCCCAAGACCCACATTGTCGCGCACTGTGCGCCACGGCAGCAGGCCGAATTGCTGGAACACCATCGATACGGATTTCTGCCGCAGACGCCGCAGTTCCTGCGCGCTGCAGGTCGTCACATCATAGCTTTGGTCGCCGTCATGCACGCGCACATTGCCACGCGCGACCTTGTTCAGCCCGTTCACCGCGCGCAGCAGGGTGGATTTACCCGACCCCGACAGCCCCATCAGCACAAGGATTTCCCCCTGCGCGACATTGAGCGAGCAGTTGTGCACCCCCAGAACCTGATCGGTGCGCTTGAGGATTTCGGCGCGTTCCAGACCTTCATCCATCAGGGGCAGGGCAACGTTCGGTTTTGACCCGAAAACGATGCTGACATTGTCAAATTCGACTGCGTTCATTTGCGTGTCACCCGCAACATCCGGTCCAGCATGATCGCCACAACGACGATCACAAAGCCCGATTCAAACCCCAAAGATGTGTTCACCGTGTTCAGCGCACGGATCACCGGAACGCCAAGGCCGCTGGCCCCTACAAGGGCCGCAATCACCACCATCGACAGCGACAGCATGATCGTCTGGTTCAGTCCCGCCATGATCTGCGGCAGGGCAGAGGGCAGTTCGACCTTGAACAATATCTGCCGTTTCGTCGCGCCAAAGGCTTGTGCTGCTTCCAGCAGGGCCGTGGGGGTGGATGACACGCCCAGATAGGTCAGCCGGATCGGTGCGGGCAGCACAAAGATCACCGTGGCGATCAGGCCCGGCACCATGCCGATGCCGAAGAACACGATCGCCGGGATCAGATAGACAAAGGTCGGCAGGGTCTGCATCAGGTCCAGCACTGGCACCATCGCGCGGTAAAGTTTCGGGCGGTGCGCCGCTGCGATACCGATCGGCACGCCGACGCCCATGCAGACCACGCAGGCCGACAACACCAAGGTCAGCGATTGCATGGTTTCGCGCCAATAGCCCTGATTGAGAATGAACATAAAGCCCAGCACGACGAAAAGGGCGGTTTTCCAGTTGCGCTGCACCGCAAAGGTCAGCGCCGCAAACACAGCGATCACTGCAAAAGGATGCGGCGTCGCCAGCGCCCACAGGATCGTGCCGATCAGCCATTCCATCGCATCCGATATCCGGTCGAAAACAAAACCCAGATTGGCATTCAGCCAGTCAAAGATTGATTTCGCCCAAGGCCCGATAGGGATTTTGTTGTCGGTCAGCCAGTTCACGCGCGTACCTTTCGGCTAGGTGGGTCAGGCCCGCAGGCCCGACCCTGTTATTCAAAGCCCAAGGGCCGCGTTCACCGCTTCCATCGCGTCACCACCGTCGCGCGTGGTCACACCGTCAAGCCATGTTGGCAGCATGTCAGGGTTCGCCGTCAGCCACTGTGTCGCGGCCACGGCAGGGTCAGTCCCGTCATTCAGGATTGCGCCCATAATCTCGTTTTCCATCTCCAGCGTGAATTCCAGATTTTGCAGGAATTGGCCGACGTTGGGGCATTCTTCGACGTAACCCGCGCGGGTATTGGTCAGCACGGTCGCACCGCCCAGATCTGGCCCGAACCAGTCATCGCCGCCTTCAAGATATTCCATATCGAAATTGGCGTTCATCGGATGCGGTTCCCAGCCAAGGAACACGATGGGTTCGTTGCGGTTCGACGCGCGGTCCACCTGTGCCAGCATCCCCTGTTCCGAGCTTTCCAGCACTTCGAAACCTGTCAGCCCGAATGCATCCGCCTCGATCATGTCGATAATCAGGCGATTGCCGTCATTGCCCGGCTCGATCCCGTAGATGCGGTTGCCAAGGGCGTCGGCATGGGTCGCGATATCCTCAAAACTGGTGATCCCGATCTCGGCTGCAGCGCGGTTCACCGCCAGCGTATATTTCGCGCCTTCCAGATTGGTGCGCACAGTGTCCACGGTGCCTGCTTCGCGGTAGGGGGCGATATCGGCCTCCATCGTGGGCATCCAGTTGCCCAGAAACACATCCACATTGCCTTCGGCAAGCGAGATATAGGTCACAGGCACCGACAGGATGCGGATGTCGGTTTCATATCCCAGCGCGTCCAGCACCACGGTTGTGGCGGCGGTGGTGGCGGTGATGTCGGTCCAGCCCACATCTGAAAATACGATACGGTCACATTCGGCAAAAGCAGGCAATGCCGCAAAAATCGCGAGCGCCGAAAGGCTTGATGTCAGTTTCATGGTCAACTCCCCAGAGGTTTTTTTATTGATTGACGAGTCAATAAAGAACAAATTAAGTGGAGAACGCAACCCGAAAGAGGAAATCATGCCCAAAGTTGGAATGGAACCGATCCGTCGTGCAGCGCTCATGCAGGCTACGATTGACGAAATCGGGGCTGTGGGCAACCTTGATGTGACCGTCAGCGCCATTGCCAAAAGGGCAGGTATGTCGTCTGCGCTGGCGCATCATTACTTTGGCGGCAAGGAACAGATCTTTCTGGCCGCGATGCGCCACATCCTGCGGGTGTATGGCGACGAGGTGCGCGTTGCCTTGCGTGCAGCCCACGGCCCCCATGCGCGGCTAGAGGCGGTGATCCGCGCCGGTTTCAGTTCCACCAATTTCCAGCCAGAGGTGATTGCCGCATGGCTGAATTTTTACGTCATGGCCCAGACATCGGCGGCTGCCCACCGGTTGCTGCGGGTCTACCAGCGGCGGCTGCACAGCAATCTGATGCATGAACTGCGCCCGTTGATCGGGGCAAAGGCGCCGGATGCGGCGGTGCGGATCGCGGCATTGATCGACGGGATCTATCTGCGTCAGGGGCTGGCGCGCGATACGGCAGGACAGGGGCGCGCCACCGATCAGGTGTTGGCGCTGCTGGAAATGGAATTGAAAGGCACGTCAGAATGACCAAACCGAATATCCTGATCATCATGGTGGACCAGTTGAACGGCACGCTGTTTCCCGATGGTCCCGCCGACTGGCTGCATGCGCCCAACCTCAAGGCGCTGGCCGCGCGGTCGACACGGTTTGCCAACAGCTACACGGCTTCCCCGCTGTGCGCGCCTGCGCGGGCGGCGTTCATGTCCGGCCAGTTGCCATCACGCAATGGCGTCTATGACAATGCGGCAGAATTCACATCCAGCATCCCGACCTATGCACACCACCTGCGGCGTGCGGGCTACCAGACCTGTCTGTCAGGCAAGATGCATTTCGTCGGTCCCGACCAGATGCACGGGTTCGAGGAACGTCTGACCACCGATATCTATCCGGCTGATTTCGGCTGGACGCCGGACTATCGCAAACCGGGCGAACGGATCGACTGGTGGTATCACAACATGGGTTCTGTCACCGGGTCCGGCGTGGCCGAGATCACCAACCAGATGGAATATGACGACGAGGTCGCCTATCACGCGACCCGCAAGCTCTATGATCTGGCCCGCGGGCATGACGCGCGGCCTTGGTGCCTGACGGTCAGCTTCACCCATCCGCACGACCCTTATGTCGCGCGCAAGAAATACTGGGACCTTTATCAGGATTGCGACCACCTGATGCCGCAAACGGGGCCGATCCCTTATGCCGATCAAGACCCGCACAGCCAGCGGATCATGGACGCCAACGACCGCGATAATTTCAACATCACGGACGACGATATCCGCCGGTCCCGCCGCGCTTATTTCGCCAATATCAGCTATATCGACGACAAGATCGGTGAAATCCTGCAAGTGCTGGACGACACGCGCCAAGAGGCCACGATCCTTTTTGTATCGGACCATGGCGATATGCTGGGCGAACGGGGCCT
>PUNR01000253.1 GCA_003551805.1 Loktanella sp. | reverse complement strand
CCTGCCAAAAGGACCGTCATGAGCACCGGACGCCTGACCATCAACCTAGACGCTGTCGTCGCCAACTGGCGCGCGCTTGACGCGATGACAAATTGCAAGACCGCTGCCGTCATCAAGGCCGATGGCTATGGTCTGGGGTCGGTCAATGTGGCCAAGGCGCTGTTCAAGGCCGGCGTGCGCCAGTTTTTTATCGCCGTCGCCGAAGAAGCTGCGCCGATCCGCGCCGAACTGGGCCCACGGCCTGAAATCAACGTCTTTTCCGGCCATATGAAGGGCGACACCGAAGCGATCCGCGCGTTGAACCTGACGCCGATGCTGAATTCGGTTGAACAGCTGACGCATCATTTTGAAACGCTGCCGGGCCATCCTTTTGGCATCCAGCTTGACACCGGGATGAACCGGTTGGGCATGGAAATGCAGGAATGGGCGGCAATTGCGGGGCTGGCACTGGACCAGAACCCGACCTTGGTGATGAGCCATCTGGCCTGCGCGGATGAACCCGACCATCCGATGAACCCCTATCAGTTGGCAAATTTCCGCACCATGACCGACGGTATCGGCGTGCCACGGTCGCTTGCGGCAACGGGTGGTATCTTGTTGGGACCGGATTATCATTTTGACCTGACGCGTCCGGGTATCGGCCTTTATGGGTGTGACCCGTTCACGGATGCCAACCCTGTGATCGCACTGGAATTTCCGGTGATCCAGATCCGCGATGTCGCCGCAGGCGAGGTCGTGGGCTATGGCAACACATGGCAGGCAGAACGGGATTCGCGCATTGCAACCATTTCGGGCGGATATGCTGACGGGATCATCCGGCATCTGTCGGACAAGGCGATCTTTTACCACGGTACGACGCCGTGCAAATTGGTGGGCCGTGTGTCGATGGATCTGATGACCGTCGACGTCACCGATCTGGCAGAGGTGCCAAAGGCGCTGTCGCTGGTCTGTGCGGAACAAAGCGTTGACGATATCGCGCGGCGCGCCGGAACCATCGGTTATGAAGTGCTGACCCAACTTGGTGCGCGCTACAACCGCCGGATTTACAGCAAGTAATGCAGCGGCTGCTGGTGCTTGCCAATCTGTCGTTGCTGGTCCTTTTCCCTATCGCATGGTTTGCGCCCTTGCTGCGTGCGGGGCTATTGCCGCTGTTCGGTCTGCGTGAAATCTCGGTTATTTCGGGCCTGCAATCGCTTTGGCAAAGCGATGTTTTTCTGGCGCTTGTCGTGACCGTTCTGGCGATTTTTGTGCCCTATCTAAAAACCATCGGGCTGGCGCTGGTGCATTTTCGCCTGCTTGACGACCGGTCCTTGCCAGTGCTGGCGTGGCTGGGCAAGTTGGCTATGGCAGATGTGTTCCTGATCGCACTTTACATCGTCGCGTTCAAAAGCATGGGGCTGGGGCGGGTTGAAACCGCTTGGGGCCTTTATCTGTTTACGGCCTGTATTCTGGCATCGATCATGATATCGGGGCTGACGGCGCGGCGCGTAGCGCATTATTCGGAAAGGTGAAAATGGCGAAAGATCTGTCCTTTGTCTGTTCTGAATGCGGTGCCGCCTATTCCAAATGGTCGGGTCAGTGCGATGCCTGTCAGGCATGGAACACGATCCATGAAACCAAGGCGCTGGCCAGCGGACCCAAAGGCAAGACGCTGGGCGGCATGCGCGGTCGCGCGATCCCGCTGATTGATCTGGACACCCAAGAACCCGAACCACCCCGCACGCAGGCGGGTGTGGCGGAACTTGACCGCGTTCTGGGGGGCGGGTTGGTCAAAGCCTCGGCGCTTTTGGTGGGCGGTGATCCGGGCATCGGCAAATCCACGCTTTTGTTGCAAGCGGCGGCAAGGTTTGCGCGCAACGGGCTGAAGGTGATCTATATCTCGGGCGAGGAATCGACCGCACAGGTCCAGATGCGCGCCCGCCGTCTGGGGCTGGAAAAAAGCCCGGTGCGGCTGGCCGCAGAAACTAATTTGCGCGATATTTTGACCACGTTGGAAGCGGAAAAACCCGATCTTGCGATCATCGATTCGATCCAGACGATGTGGGCCGATAACGTCGAATCGGCCCCCGGCAGCGTGTCACAGGTGCGCGCATCCGCCCACGAGCTGACAACTTTTGCCAAACGTAACGGCATGTCTGTCATCATGGTCGGCCATGTCACCAAAGACGGTAGCATCGCAGGCCCGCGCGTTGTCGAACATATGGTCGATACTGTGCTGTATTTCGAAGGCGAACGCGGACATCAGTTCCGCATCCTACGCAGCGTCAAAAACCGCTTTGGCCCCGCAGATGAAATCGGTGTGTTTGAAATGACGGGCAAAGGGCTGGCAGAGGTCAAGAACCCGTCAGCCTTGTTCTTGTCCGAACGCGGCGCCCCTGCCCCGGGGTCCGTTGTTTTTGCTGGGATCGAAGGCACAAGGCCGATGCTGTGCGAAATTCAGGCGCTGGTCGCACCGTCACCGCACAGCCAGCCGCGCCGGTCGGTTGTGGGTTGGGATGGCGGGCGTCTGGCGATGATCCTTGCCGTGCTCGAATCGCGTTGCGGGGTGCCGTTTACGGGTTTGGATGTCTATCTGAACGTCGCAGGCGGTTTGCGGATATCGGAACCAGCGGCCGATCTGGCCGTTGCGGCGGCTTTGGTATCGGCGCGCGAAGATGCGGCTTTGCCCGCAGAGGCAGTGATTTTCGGCGAAATCAGCCTGTCAGGGGCGTTACGTCCGGTGGCGCAGACCGAAAACCGATTGAAAGAAGCCGAAAAACTTGGTTTTACCTCTGCAATCTCTCCGCATCAGGCTAAACAAGTCGCGGTTAAGGGAATTTCTTTGCGCCAATCGCATGATTTGGCCGCATTTGTAGAAGAAGTGTTCGGCGCGCGGTAACGCGTCAAAAGCAGGAGAGACAGACCATGGACGGTTTTACACTCGTTGACGCAGGCGTGGCGATCATTGTGCTGCTTTCAGGGGTGCTGGCCTACAGCCGCGGCCTTGTCCGCGAAGCATTGGCCATTCTGGGCTGGATCGGCGCGGCAGTTGTCGCCTTTATCTTTGCCCCGCAGGTCGAACCGCTGGTGCGGCAAATCCCGATTATCGGCGATTTTATCGGTGACAGCTGTGAACTGGCGATCATTGCGGCCTTTGCAGCGGTCTTTGCCATCGCGCTGATCGTGGTGTCGATCTTTACCCCGCTGTTTTCGGGTGCCGTGCAACGATCCGCCATTGGCGGGGTTGATCAGGGGCTTGGTTTTTTCTTTGGCGTGCTGCGCGGCATCCTGCTGGTCGCTGTGGCGTTTTTTGTCTACGACACGATCTTTGCCGCACAACAGGTCGCGATGGTGGATAACAGCCGTTCTGCCGGTGTGTTTGCGCAACTGACCGCCCGGATCGAAGCGCAAAATCCCGAACAGGCACTGGGCTGGATCACCGGCCAATACCAGAACCTGGTCGGCAATTGCGGCGCACCTGTCACTGTTGAACAATAATTGAGCACTTAGGGCGGCGCAAAACGGCGGGGGGGCATGATCGTTTCGTGACACTGCGCCAGACAGCGACTAAGGAAGGGGCAATCACCCACTCGGATTCGGAGTTGCCCCTTGTCCTGCAAAGACCTGCCTGCCCATCCCTATGACGACGATAAACTGCGGGAGGAATGTGGCGTCTTTGGCGTTGTCGGCGTAACCGACGCGTCCAACTTCGTCGCACTTGGCCTGCACGCGCTGCAACACCGCGGCCAAGAGGCGGGCGGCATCGTCACCCATGATCTTGACAGCGGCTTTCATCAGGCCCGCCGCATGGGTCTGGTGCGCGACAACTTCACCAATCAAAAGGTCATGGAAACCCTGCCCGGCAGTATCGGGATTGGGCACGTGCGTTATTCTACTGCCGGATCGAAAGGCCAGACCGCGATCCGCGATGTGCAGCCGTTCTTTGGCGAATTTTCCATGGGTGGTGCTGCAATTGCGCATAACGGCAATATCACCAACGCGCTGGCATTACGCAAAGAACTGATCGAACGGGGGTCGATTTTCCAAAGCTCGTCGGACAGTGAATGTATCATCCACCTGATGGCACGGTCGATGGGCCGCACGATTCCCGACCGTATGGAAGAAGCCCTGCGCAAAGTCGAAGGTGCATTTTCCATTGTTGCCATGACCCGCAGCAAACTGATCGGCTGCCGTGATCCGTTGGGTGTGCGCCCATTGGTGCTGGGCCAGTTGGGTGACGGCTGGGTGCTGTCGTCGGAAACCTGTGCGCTGGATATTATTGGCGCGGAATTCATCCGCGATATCGCACCGGGCGAAATGGTGGTCATCAGCGACAAGGGTGTGCAAAGCCATTTCCCATTCCGCCCTGCCAAATCGCGTTTCTGCATCTTTGAACATGTCTATTTCAGCCGCCCCGATTCGATCCTTGGCGACCGGTCAGTTTACGAAACACGCGAAAACATTGGCCGCGAACTCGCCAAGGAAGCCCCGGTTGACGCCGATCTGGTCTGCCCTGTTCCCGACAGCGGCACACCTGCGGCCATCGGCTATTCCCTGCAATCGGGAATTCCTTATGCGATGGGGATCATCCGCAACCAGTATATGGGCCGGACCTTCATCGAACCGTCCGAACAGATCCGCAACATGGGCGTGCGGCTCAAGCTGAACGTGAACCGCGCGCTGGTGCGCGGCAAGCGGATCATTCTGGTCGATGACAGCGTGGGGCGTGGCACCACCAGCCAGAAGATCAAGGATATGATTCTTGATGCCGGCGCTGCCGAAGTGCATTTCCGGATCGCGTCCCCACCCACGGCTTGGCCTTGTTTTTATGGTGTGGACACGCCGCAGCGCGACAAATTGCTGGCCGCCACAATGACCGAGGAAGAAATGCGTGTGCATATCGGTGTGGACAGTCTGAAATTCATCTCGCTTGACGGGCTATACCGTGCTGTCGGCGAAGCGAAAGGCCGCGACCCCAAAAGCCCTGCCTATTGCGACGCTTGTTTTTCGGGGGAATATCCCGTGGCCCCATCGGATATGATCGAACAGGGTTTCCAGACCAAGACAGCCGCCGAATAGCCGCCCCGTCACAAGGGCGGTTTTGCGCCGGTTGCACAGGTGGTTTTGACTACCTGCTTTTGTTTTTTTCGGTTTCCTGACATTTGGCAGGGAACCAGAAACGTGCAGTAGAGTTATAATGTCCCAACCAGACCCGACGCTAGCCGAGGCACAGGCGACCACGCCTGATGTTCTGGACCTCAACAGCCTGACGCTGATTGGTCTTTTTACAACATCCGAAGGCCCTGCCGCCCTGATCCGGGCTGCCAACGGGCAAGTCGCGCGCATTGTGCCCGGAACGCAGGCCCTTGGCGTGACGGCCACCGCCATTGGTGAATCGCAGGTGCTGGTCACAGGGGCCGACGGGCGAACTTTGGCGATGCGACTGCCGCCGCGCGACTGATCCCTCTTGACGCGGGCGCAGCTTCGTCACACACCGCCGCCATGACACAGATTGCATTGATCACAGGCGCATCGCGCGGCCTTGGCGCGGCATTGGCCCGCGCATTGGCCCCCACCCATCACATCATCGCCGTCGCCAAGACCGTTGGCGGTCTGGAAGAACTCGACGATGCTATTCAGGCTGTGGGCGGGTCTGCCACGCTCGCGCCGATGGACATCACCGTCGATGCTGCCATGCAGCAGTTATGCCGTGGCATCTTTGACCGCTGGGGCAAGCTGGACCTGTGGCTGCACACGGCGATTCATGCAGCCCCTCTTGCGCCGACCGGTCACATTGGCCCCAAAGACCTGACCAAATCCCTGTCCATCAACGTCGAGGCGACAGCCCGTCTGATCGCCTATGTCAGCCCCTTGCTGGGTCAGACCGGTCAGGCGGTATTCTTTGACGATCCCCGCGCTGGCCAGCAGTTTTTCGGCGCTTACGGCGCGACCAAGGCGGCGCAGATCGCGCTGGCACAATCTTGGCAGGCCGAAAGCCGCAAAACCGGCCCGAATGTGCAGATCGTGACGCCTGCGCCGATGCCCACTGCCACCCGTGCGCGTTTTTATCCCGGCGAAGACCGCAGCCCGCTGGCTGATCCCGCAGCCGAGGCCGCACGCCTGTTACTGGACATTATGCCGCGCTAGCTGGGGCGTTTGGGTCACAAAAGCCCACAGCGCGGTTCTGCGGCTTGCCGCCCCCTGCCTGCTCGCCTAGGTATTGGCGAGCAACAAAGGGCACGAAATGCGCATACTGATCACGAACGACGACGGCATCAACGCACCCGGGCTGAAGGTGCTGACGCAGATCGCGCATGATATCGCAGGCCCCAAAGGTGAAGTCTGGACCGTCGCCCCTGCTTTTGAACAATCAGGCGTGGGCCATTGCATCAGCTATACCCACCCCACGATGATCGCGGAACTCGCGCCGCGCCGCTTTGCCGCCGAAGGCTCGCCCGCAGATTGCGTGATTGCGGGGCTTTACGATGTGATGACCGATGCGCGCCCCGATCTGGTGCTGTCCGGTGTCAACCGCGGCAATAACGCTGCTGAAAACACGCTTTACTCCGGCACGATCGGTGGCGCGATGGAAGCCGCCCTCCAGGGTTTGCCCGCCATCGCCCTGTCGCAGTACTTTGGCCCCGCCAACAAAGACCTTGATGACCCGTTCGAAGCTGCGGCGAAACATGGCGCCGATGTGGTGCGCAAATTGTTGCAAAGCTCACTTTGGGACGACGCCGACTATCGGCTGTTCTACAACGTTAACTTCCCCCCCGTTGCCGCAGATGCCGTCAAAGGTATCAAAGCCGCGCCGCAGGGGTTCCGGCGTGGCACCCATTTTTCCGCTGAGGCGCAGACATCCCCCAGCGGGCGACGCTTTCTTTGGGTGCGCGGCGGCGCGCAGGATGTGCCGACAGCACCGGGGTCTGATGCGGCGGTCAATCTTGACGGATACATCTCGGTCACGCCAATGCGGGCGGATCTGACGGACAGCGCAATGCTGTCCCCCCTACAAGAGGCGCTGAAGTGACGTTTGACGCGGACACCAAGATGCAATTTCTTTATTCCCTGCGCAGCAAGGGTGTCACCGACGCCCGCGTATTAACCGCGATGGAACAGGTCGACCGTGCCGATTATGTGCGCGGCATCTTTTCGGAACGTGCCTACGAAGACATGCCCCTGCCGATTGCCTGCGGCCAGACGATTTCGCAGCCATCCGTGGTTGGGTTGATGACACAGGCGCTTGGCGTCAACCCGCGCGACAAGGTGCTCGAGATCGGGACAGGGTCCGGCTATCAGGCCGCAATCCTTAGCAAACTGGCCCGCCGTGTTTATACGATCGACCGCTACCGCAGTCTGGTCGAAAAGGCCCGCGCCGTGTTCGCCCAGAACCAGATTGCCAATATCACCACATTTACCGCCGATGGCAGTTATGGCCTGCCGGATCAGGCCCCGTTCGACCGCATCCTGCTGACCGCTGCTGCCGAAGACCCGCCAGGTCCGCTGTTGGCACAATTGCGGGTAGGCGGGATCATGGTGCTGCCGGTCGGGCAATCTGACGCCGTGCAAAGCCTGATCCGCGTGACAAGACTTGACACCGGCTATGAATACGACGAATTGCGCGCTGTCAGGTTTGTGCCCTTGCTAGAGGGGCTCGGAAAAGAGTAAACTGACACAAAATATGGGATCGCCCCGGCTGTAAGGGACGACCTGGCACAAGGAGCGGTAAAATGGCCCAAGGGCAGCGCACCATCAGGACATTTTTGCTGACCGGCGTGGCAGTGACTGCTTTGGCAGCCTGTCAGGGCATGGACGCGGATCTGCGCGATTTGGGCAACGGGTTCAGCACGGCATCTGCAGTGCAACAAGTGGCCGACAGGCCCCGCCCCGACGACCGTGGTGTGATTTCTTATCCCAATTATCAGGTCGTCGTTGCACAGCGCGATGATACGATCCGCAGCATCGCAGGCCGCCTTGGGCTCGATGCCAACGAACTGGCGCTTTACAACGGGGTCGACGCAGATGCGCTTTTGCGCCGCGATGAAATCATCGCTTTGCCAAGCCGTGTTGCCGATCCTGCGGGCATGGCGCCTGTAAGCACCCAACAACCGTTTGATGTCGCAGCCGTGGCCACATCTGCGTTGGACCGTGCCGATGCTGCTGGCGGGCCGATCACCTCGACCGCGCTTGCACCTGCAGGTGGTGGCGCTGCTGCCACGCCTGCTGCTGCGCCACCACCCGCACCCACTGCATCGGGTGCGGAACCGATCCGCCATCAGGTCGTGCGCGGTGAAACCGCCTTTTCCATCGCGCGGCTTTACAACGTGCCGGTCACGTCTATTGCCGAATGGAACGGGCTGAAT
>PUNR01000299.1 GCA_003551805.1 Loktanella sp. | reverse complement strand
GGGAAACCTGCGCAAGGTTGATCTGGTTGGCACTGGTACCGCCTGCCAATTGGGAAAAAACTTTCCCGTCTGGACCATATCGAAAGCGCCGCAGGCTTTGTCGATCTGCGCCACGCGCGGCTGCATGCAGAGGCAGGGCGCTGGCTGTGGATGCTGCCGCATCCGGCGGAATGGATGGTCAGCACGATGACGCCCGACCTGAAATCAACGTCACTGCTTTACACCGTCAACAAAGCTGCGGCCCGCCCGCTGCGCCACGAAGTCTTTGCCGTGATCGGCGGTCGCACGCCCCATTCCGGCAAACGGTTTCGCGAATTGCGCGCGCAGGGGCTTTTGCCGCCGCAAAGTCAGGACTGACCGCTAGGCTTTTGCGCGTTCGCCCGTTGGATCATAGAACGGCTTTAGCTGTGCCTCGGCCGGAACCCGCACACCCATCACGTCGACTTCATAGTGGCTGGACAGCATTTCAGCCGCTGTTTGCCCGTCGCACGGGATATACCCCATGCCCAGCGCCGCCCCCAGATGGTGCCCGTATCCGCCCGATGTCAGATGCCCGACAACTTGGCCATCCCGCAGGACAGGTTCGTTGTGGTAAAGCAGCGGTGCAGGATCGGTCAGTTTGAATTGCACCAGCCGCCGTGCCAGCCCTGCGTCACGCTTGCGCAGCACCGCGTCGCGGCCGATGAAATCGGGCTTGTCGGTTTTCACGGCAAAGCCTAGTCCCGCCTCCAGCACGTGATCTTCGCAAGTGATGTCATGCCCGAAATGGCGGAACCCTTTTTCCATCCGCGCGGCATCCATCATATGCATCCCGCATAGCTTTAGCCCCATGTCTTGGCCTGCGGCGTACAGCACTTCGAACACATGGGCGGCCATGTCGGCGCTGATGTAAACCTCCCAGCCCAATTCACCGACGTAAGAGACGCGATGCACACGGGCGAGCGCCATGCCGATCTCGATTTCCTGCGCGGTGCCAAATGGGTTGTGGTCGTTGGAGAAATCGGCGGGCGAGACCTTTTGCAGCAACGCGCGGCTGTTCGGCCCCATCACGGCCAGCACGCCTTCGCCCGCTGTCACATCGGTGATGATGGCGTTGAAATCGCCTAAATGCCGCTGCATCCACGTTTGATCGGCCAGCCGTGTCGCAGCAGGGGTCACGACCAGATAGGCTTTTTCTGACAGGCGGGTGACGGTGACATCCGCCTCGATCCCCGCCTTGGTGTTCAGGAATTGGGTATAGACGATCCGCCCGATAGCCACATCCATCTGCGCACCGCAAATCTGGTTGAGGAAAGCGCAGGCATCGCGGCCTTCGACCCTGATCTTGCCGAAAGAGGACATGTCGTACATGCCGACATTGCCGCGCACGGCGGCCAGTTCCGCACCCACATTGCCAAAGAAGTTCTGCCGCTGCCACGAGTATGCGTAGGCCGGGGCTTGCCCCGGCGTGGCGTACCAATTGGCCCGTTCCCAGCCCGCGAGTTCGCCCATGACAGCGCCATGTTGCAGAAGATGGGCGTGAAACGGCGTCCTCCTGATCCCGCGTGCCGTAGCCTTTTGGCGGTAAGGGAAATGGTCCGCATAAAGCAGGCCCAGCGTTTCCTTGGAACGCTCAAACAGATAGGTCTTATTGCCCTGAAAAGGCTGCATCCGCGATATATCAACATCGCCCAGATCAAAGGGCTTTTCGCCCGCATCCATCCATTGCGACAGCGCCATGCCAGCACCGCCTGCCGACTGGATACCGATGGAATTGAAACCGGCGGCGACCCAGACGTTGTCCATCTCTGGCGCAAGGCCCAGATGATAGGCATCGTCGGGGGTAAAGCTTTCCGGCCCGTTAAAGAAGGTATGGATACCCGCAGTGCCCAGCATCGGCATCCGGTTGACGGCCTGTTCAAGGATCGGCTCAAAATGGTCGAAATCCTCGGGCAGTTGGTCGAATTCGAAATCCTCGGAAATGCCCGCCATGCCCCACGGTTTCGCGTTGGGCTCGAACGCGCCCAGCATCATCTTGCCTGCGTCTTCCTTATAATAGGCACATTCGTCAGGCACGCGCAGGACGGGCATTTGCGTCAGGCCGGGGATCGGTTCGGAGACGATATAGAAATGTTCGCAGGCATGCAGCGGGACGTTGACGCCCGCCATGCGGCCCACCTGATGGCCCCACATGCCCGCGCAATTCACGATCATGTCGCAGGTGATCTGGCCGTGCTCATCACCGTTTTGCCAGTCTACCGACGTGACGCGCCGCCCTTTGCGGTTGATCTTGGTCACTTTGGTCTGTTCGGCCACAACAGCGCCACGCATCCGCGCGCCTTTGGCCAGCGCGAGGGCGATATTGGCGGGGTCGCCTTGGCCGTCCTTTGGCAGGAACACACCCGCTGTCACGCCATCGATGTTGAGGTGTTCATAGCGGTTCTTGACCTCGGTCGGCGAAATCTCCTCGATCTCGACGCCAAAGGCGCGCGCCATTCCGGCGGAACGGTAAAGTTCCTCGCGCCTTTCATCTGTCAGCGCAACGGTGATCGACCCCACGCGGCGGAACCCCGTGGCGATGCCTGTTTCGGCCTCTAGCCCGCCATAGAGCTCTTGGGAATAATTCGCCAGACGGGTCATATTGGCAGTCGCCCGCAATTGCCCGATCAGGCCTGCGGCATGCCATGTGGTGCCAGAGGTCAGTTGCTTGCGTTCCAGCAGGACGACATCCTGCCAGCCCAGTTTTGTCAGGTGGTATGCGACCGAACAGCCGATGACGCCACCACCGATAATCACCACGCGTGCATGTTTGGGCAGCATCAAATCACCTCATGTCCGGCGTCAGCGATCGCCTGTGCCAGCCGTGCGATATGGGCGGGGCCGACCTCGCAGCAGCCGCCGACGATGGTGGCCCCTTGGTCGATCCAGCCGAGCGCGAAGGCGGCATAGGCATCCGGCCCCAGATCGCGACGGGCTGAAAGGGCATCGACGGTGGGCTTGCTTTTCAGGAAATCCTTGGTGATTTGCGTGAACCCGTTCGCATAGGCCCCGAACGGCAGATCACCTTTGGCGAATGCATCCATGGCGGCGGACATCGCCTCTGGTGCGGAACAATTGGCAAGCAGGGCGTCAGCATCGCGGCACGCAGCGACAATCTCGGCCACGTTTTCGCCGGATCGCAGGCGGGTGCCATCTTCATCATCCAGCGTCACCGACAGCCAGACGGGTTTGCCCAAAGGCAAGGTTGCATCCAGCACCGCGCGGGCATGGGCGACGGATGCGACGGTTTCGCAGATAATCAGATCGACCGCAGGGGCCAGCAAAGCGGCCACCTCTGCGTATAGCGGGACGGCGGTGTCATGATCGGGGTGGATATCCGGGCGGTAGCTCGCGATCAGCGGCCCGATGGAGCCTGCGATGCGGCCCGTGCCTTGCGCCTCTTCAAGGGCGGCAACTATCAGGTCTTCGAATTGTCCTTCCAGCCCGGTGCCTTCCAGACGGTCACGGTGGATCGCATAGGTATTGGCGGTATGCACCGTCGCGCCCGCAGCGCGGTAATCGGCATGGACGGCGGCGACCATGCCGGGATTGTCCACCATGACCCGTGTGGACCAAAGCGCAGTCGGCTGCTGACCGGACCGACGGACCAGTTCCTGTCCCATGCCGCCATCCAGCAAAGTGATTTGTGTCATGCCCTGATCCTTGTATTCGCGGGGTCCCATAATGGTTGATCGGCCTGTACCGTCGCAGCGACCCGCTGGCCATAGATGTCGATCTCGACCTTGGTGCCTTCGGTGGCCAGATCGGGGCGCAGCATAGCAAGCGCGATACATTTGTCGGTGCGATAGCCCCAAGCGCTTGATGTAGTTTCGCCGACGACCTTTCCGTCATGCCAGATCGTGGACATGTAAGGGGCGTCGTGATCGCCCGGGTCATCAAGGGTCAGTGTCGCAAAGCGTTTCGCCACACCGCGTTGTTTTTCAGCCAGCAGCGCGGCCTTGCCCACGAAATCGGGTTTGGCGAAATTGATGAAGCGGTCCAAGCCCCCTTCGAGCAGGGAATAATCCGTCGACAAATCGCCTTTCCACGCGCGATAGCCTTTCTCGACCCGCAGGGCGTTCAGCGCGAACATGCCAAAAGGCACGGCACCCCCGCCAAGCACCGCGTCATAGATTGCGGGGGCGTCGTCATTGGCGCAATGGACCTCCCATCCCAACTCGCCCGCGAAAGATACACGCAGCAGGACGCAGGGATTGCCGCAGACTGTGGCCTCTTGAAACGACAGCCACGGCAGGGTCAGGTCGGCATCGGTCAGAGGGGCAAGGATGTCGCGCGCCTTTGGTCCTGTGACCAGCAGACATTCGTATTTGGCGCTGCGGTCGTGGACGTGGACGCCCTCGGGCAAATCGCGCAGCAGGACGTCGCGGTCGTGCCATTCAGCCACGGATGCGGTGATGAGCCAGATATCATCGTCACTGCGCGGGATCACCGACATTTCGGTCAGGATACGCCCCCGATCATCGGGGAAATAGGCCAAGCCCACACGCCCCGGTTTGGGCAGGGTCGAGGCGGTCAGCCGGTCCACATGCGCCCGCGCGCCCGGACCTTCCACCGCCAGACGGGTGAAACCGGAAATCGCAATCACACCGGCATGATCGCGCACAGCGGCACATTCGGCAGCGATACGCGGCTGCCAAGGGCCTGTGCGGGCCCATGTCTGGGTCGATCCCTCGGACAGGTCATCGCCCGGTTTGGCAAACCAATTTGCGCGTTCCCAACCATTATAGGCGCCCATGACGCCGCCGAGTTCCTTGATCTTGGTGTGCAAGGGCGACAGTCGCTTGTCGCGCCCCGCCGGCCAGGCGTGATAGGGGAAATGCATCGCATATTCATGGCCATAGGTCTCGACCGCCTTGGCGTGGCAATAGGCCTGATCGGTATAGCCTGTGTAACGGCGCGGATCGCAGGACCACATATCCCATTCCGGCTGGCCATCGACGATCCATTCCGCCGCGACCTTGCCCGCGCCACCGCCTTGGGTGATGCCAAAGGTAAAGACGCACGCCTCATAGGCGTTCTTGACGCCCGGCATGGGGCCGAGCAGCGGCAGACCATCGGGCGCATAGGGGATCGGCCCGTTGATGACACGCCCCACCCCAGCAGTGCCAAGGATCGGGACGCGGGCCATCGCATCCTCGATATACCATTCCAGACGGTCCAGATCGTCGGGGTAAAGTTGGAAACTGAAATCATCGGGCAGCGGATCGTCAGGCGTGACCCAATGCGCGCGGCAATTGCGCTCGTAAGGGCCAAGGTTCAGCCCGTTCTTGTCCTGCCGCAGGTAATAGCTGCTGTCCACGTCGCGCAGCAAAGGCACCTTGCGGTCATTGGCGGCGGTCCATTCCGCCAGCGCGGGGATTTCATCGGTCAGGAAATACTGGTGCGACATGGTCACCATCGGCACGGTGCGCCCGCCGTAAGGCTTGAACCATTCACCGACGCGCTGGGCGTAATAGCCAGCCGCGTTCACCACCTTTTCACAGGCGATATCGCCCTTGTCGGTATGCACGATCCAGCCATCGGGCGTTTGCGTCACGCCCGTCGCCGGACAGAACCGTTCGATCCGCGCGCCCATCTGCCGCGCGCCCTTGGCCAGCGCCTGCGTCAGCTGCGCGGGATCAATATCGCCATCGTCGGGATCATAAAGCGCGCCCGCCAGATCATGAGTTTCAAGGAACGGATAGGCCGCCTGCGCCTCCTCGGGTGTCATCAGCGCAAGGTTCAAGCCTTGGTAATTCCCCATCGCACGGGCGCGGGCGAATTCCTGCATCCGTTCTTTGGAATGCGCCAGCCGGATCGATCCGGTGACGTGGTAATTCATCGGATAATCGACCTCGGCCGCCAATCCTTTATACAGCGACAGCGAATACCGCTGCATGTTCATCACCGCCCATGACGTGCTGAAGGACGGACAATTGCCTGCCGCATGCCATGTGGACCCGGCGGTCAATTCGTTCTTTTCCAGCAGGACACAATCGGTCCAGCCCTTCTTGGCCAGATGATAGAGCGTCGACACACCGACCACACCGCCACCGATAATGACCACACGGGCCGAGCTTGGGAAATCGGACATAGGCGACACCTTTCTAATAGATCGGGGGCGAGATCACCCAGATGACCTCGCAGGTTTCGGGATAGGGATTGGCCCAGCGGAAAACGTCACCGCGCAGCCGGAAACTGTCGCCCGCGCCAAGCCGGAACAGCGTGCCCGCGATCCACAAATCAAGCTGGCCTGCCACAACATAACCGATCTCCTGCGTCGGGCGGCTGATTGGCTGGTCAAGGCTGGCACCGGGGGCAAAGCTGGAATGGATCACCTCGAAATCATCGGTCAGATCGGGGGATAGCAAGGCTTCGGTCAGGCCGGGGTTGCGGTTCCCGATGGGGCGGCGGGACGGCGCGCGCACGATCTTGCCTGTCTCTTTTGCGCTGCCGCCTGCGGCCAGCAGGCTGGACGGGGATACATCCAACACCCGCGCAAGAGTTAACAAATCATCGCCACTTGCTTGCGACAGATCACGCTCGACCTGACTAAGCCAACCCACCGACCTGTCCACAAGCCGGGCAAGCGCCACCAGCGTCAGACCGCGCGCTTTGCGCAGCGCGCGTAAATCGGCACCGTTCAGGTCGTGGGAAAGGGTAGCGTGAAAATTATCCATCAATTTTCACGCTAGGCTATTTTTGGTGTCGTGCAAATCCCGTTTGCGCCAAAATAATGCCGATCTCCGACATCGTCAGAGCATAAATATCCCCGCCGGAGGCATCGATCTTTTTGGACCGATCTCTCCAGCGGTACAGGATCAGATGATCGCGTGGCGTACCTTTGACGACACCCATTCGCTGACCACGACAGTGCCAAGGATCAACAGCAGGATCACGCTGATCTGGCCCCATGCCAGCGTGTTCAGCGATGCGTTCAGCTTCAGCCCGATCCCGCCGGCACCCACCAGCCCAAGGATCGCGCTTTCGCGGATGTTGATATCCCAACGAAACACCGTGATCCCCCAGAAGGCAGGCAGCACCTGCGGCACGATCCCGTAGCTTAGCACCTGCGCGCCGCTGGCACCTGTGGCGGTGATCGCCTCGATCTGTTTTCTATCGGTTTCTTCGATCGCTTCGTACAGCAGCTTGCCGATGAACCCGATCGACCGCAGCGCGATGGCGACAATCCCGGCAAGCAGGCCGGGTCCGATGATCGCCACCAGCAGCAGCGCCCAGATCAGCGAATTGATCGACCGCGAGGCCACGATGATGAACAGCGCCGCAGGCCGCAGGATCAGCAGCGACGGCGTGGTGTTGCGCGCCGCCAGAAAGGCAATCGGCACCGCCATGATAACCCCACCCAAGGTGCCCAACGTGGCCATGTTGATCGTGTCCCAAAGCGGGCCCATCAGTTCCGGCAGATAGCCCCAGCGCGGCGGCATCATCCGGCTGCCGATATCGGCGGCTTGCGTGGGTGCATCCCAGACGAACACCCACATCGTGCCTGCGGTCATGATCTGCCAGCAATAGACGAACAGCGCCACCAGCGCCAACCAGCCGCCCCAGATCAGCAGGCGCTTGCGGGGGGTGCGGTAGGTCCAGATTTGGGAATGATGGGTCAGATCGGTCATTGCAGAAACTTTCGCAGATAGCTGGAACTGTATTCCGCCACCATCACGATCCCGATGATGATCAGCAGGATGGCGCCAGCACTGTCATATTCATAGCGGCTGATTGCGGTGTTCAGCGTCGCCCCGATGCCGCCCGCGCCGACAATGCCGATCACGGCGGATTCGCGGAAATTGATATCAAGCCGGTATAGCGACAACCCGATCAGGCGGGGCATGACCTGCGGCTGAACCGCGTAGTTAACGACCTGCCACCATGACGCACCCGTGGCGCGGATCGCTTCGGCTTGTGCTTCCTCGATCTCCTCGATGTCATCTGCCAGCAGTTTGGCGATGAACCCGATGGTGGCGAAGGACAGCGTCAGGAACCCTGCAAAGGGGCCGAACCCGAACATCGCCACCAGAAAGATCGCGATGATGATTTCCTGAAGTGCGCGGCTGATCGCAATGATCGACCGACAGATGCGGTAGATCCAGACAGGCGCGATATTGCGCGCCGCCCCGATCCCGATAGGCACCGAGATCGCCACTCCGACCACGGTCGATGTCAGCGTCATCGTCAGGCTTTCGATCAGCCCATTGCTGATATCACGCCAGCGGCTGGTGAAATCGGGTTGCAGAAAACCAAGGATAAAGCGCTGCCCGCGTTCCAGCCCTTCGTAGACGCGAGTCCAGTTCACATCGACGGTGCCAAGCGCAAGCACCAGATACACGACGATGCCGATCTGCACGGCAATCCGCCAGCGGCGGTCGCGGATGATCTGCGGCGGGCGCTTCCAGCGGGTGGGATAGGT
>PUNR01000107.1 GCA_003551805.1 Loktanella sp. | reverse complement strand
CTCCCTACGCCTTACATCCAAGGCAGTTTATCCAGATCGACATTACCGCCGGTGATGATGACACCGACACGCTTGCCTTTGAAAAATTCGCGGTTCTTGATGATCGTGGCCAGTGGCACAGCACAGCTTGGTTCCATCACGATCTTCATCCGTTCCCATGTCAGTTTCATCGCTGCGATGATGTCCGCCTCGGACGCGGTGAAGATATCGGTCACATGGTTGCTGACGAAATGCCAAGTCAGGTCTTTCAGCGGCACTTTCAGCCCATCGGCTATCGTCACCGGCGCGTCATCGGCGATGATATGGCCTGCCTTGAAGCTGCGATAGGCGTCATCGGCCTGTTCTGGCTCGGATGCGATGATCTGCACCTCGGGTGCGATATGCGACAGTGTCAGACAGGTGCCGGAAATCATGCCGCCCCCGCCGATGGGCGCGACCATCATGTCCAGACCGTCCGTCTGTTCCATGAATTCGCGGCTGCAGGTGCCTTGGCCCGCGATCACGCGGGGGTCGTTATAGGGATGCACGAAATCGCCGCCCGTGCGGGCCTGCACCTGCGCGAAAACCTCCTCGCGCGATGTGGTTGATGGCTCGCATTCCGTGATGATCCCGCCATAGCCGCGCACGGCGGACTTTTTCGCGTCAGGTGCCGTGCGCGGCATGACGACATGGCAGGGGATGCCCCGTCGCCCTGCGGCATAGGACAGCGACAGCGCGTGGTTGCCTGACGAATGGGTGCACACACCTTTGACGGCCTCCGCATCCGACAGGCCGAACACGGCGTTTGACGCGCCGCGCACCTTGAAGGCGCCCGCTTTTTGAAAGTTCTCGCATTTGAAGAACAATTGCGCGCCGATCAAATCGTCCAGATAGCTGGACGTCAGGACCGGCGTGCGGTGGATATAAGGCTTGATCCGGTCATGGGCAGCAATCACGTCGTCATAGGTCGGGATATACATATCGAGGTCTTTCATCACGCTGCATCCTTCAATGCCTGTCCGGTTGTGCGACGGTAATGCTCCTGCGCCGCAGCCACGCCGGACCCGAGTTTGATATCCAGCCCCAGATCGACCATGCACATTTCCGCCGTGGCGATACCGGACAGGGCCATGACATCGGTCATGCTGCCCAGATGCCCGATGCGGAAAACCTTGCCCGCAACTTCGCCCAATCCGGTGCCGAAAGCCACGCCATAGGCGCTGGCGGCATGGTTGACGATCTGCGTGGCGTTAAAGCCTGCAGGCGTCTTGATCGCGCTGACTGTATCAGAATAAAGGTCCGGAGTCGCGGCGCACAACTCCAGCCCCCAAGCATCCACCGCCGCACGGATGCCGCTGGCGATACGGGTGTGGCGGGCAAAGACGTTCTCCAGCCCTTCGCGCAGCAGCATGTCGGAGGCGAGCAGCAAGCCGTTCATCAACCCCACAGGCGGCGTATAGGGAAAGGCGCTGTTGTCATAGCCTTTCGCCATATCGTTCACGTCGAAAAAGGTGCGCGGCAACCCAGCCGTTTTCGTCGCCGCCCGCGCCTTGGCGCTGAACCCAAGGATCGCCAGACCCGCAGGCAGCATGAACCCCTTTTGCGATCCGGTCACGGCGATATCGACCCCCCACTCGTCAAAGCGGAAATCCATCGACCCGATGGAACTGACCCCATCGACGAACAAAAGCGCAGGGTGATCCGCGGCATCCAATGCGGCACGCACGGCGGCAATATCGGATTTCACGCCCGTTGCGGTTTCGTTATGCGTGGCGAGCACCGCTTTGATCTTGTGGGCTTTGTCAGCCGCCAGCGCTTCGGCATAGCGGTCCGCGGGCAGGCCGTGACCCCACGGTGTTTCCACGATCTGCACGTCCAGCCCGTGGCGCTGGCACATGTCGATCCAGCGATGGCTGAACATCCCGTTGCGCGCGGCCAGCACGGTGTCACCGGGTGACAGCGTGTTGGTGATCGCCGTTTCCCAGCCGCCGGTGCCGGTGGACGGAAATATGAACACCTCTGCTGTTTCTGACTTGAGGATCTTTTGAACATTCGCCCGTGCGGGATGCAGAATTTGACCAAAAAGCGGCGACCGATGGTCGAT
Organism: Loktanella sp.; assembly: GCA_003551805.1. Classification (GTDB taxonomy): domain Bacteria; phylum Pseudomonadota; class Alphaproteobacteria; order Rhodobacterales; family Rhodobacteraceae; genus Yoonia. The sequence goes on along the minus strand of PUNR01000107.1, from coordinate 6,381 downwards.
CGTCGGCATGTCGCAGGCCTTGCGGATCGCTTCGGGCATGTTGGTCGGGCCGGGGATGAATACCGGGTTTTGAAAACTCATCGCCTATCCTCCATTAGGGTTGGCCCATTTGTCGCAGAGCCTGCCTTACCGCTCAATTTTTTTGAAAACCCGCCGCACAATGGCACTGTGTCAGAAGTCTTTAGCGTTGCCAGATGGTTACGTTTTTCATATGATGAAAAAATATTTCAGAAAGTTTCGCACTTGCAGCATGAAACCCGAAAAACCCGTGGGCGTCCCAAGGCGTGGGATGACAAGGCGGCGCAGAACACGATCAAATCGCTGGATCGCGCGCTCGAGGTTTTGATCGCGCTGGGCGAGATGCAGGGCGGCACCTTGTCCGAGATCGCAAGCGCCCTCCGGCAGTCACCCGCGACGGTCTACCGCGTGCTGACCACCTTTCAGCGACGCGGGTTTGTGGATTTCGACAAGCAGGAACAGGTCTGGTCAATCGGTGCGGCGGCGTTTCTGACGGGGTCGCAATTTCTGCGCCGTACGTCTTTGGTCGAACGCGCGCGCCCCATCATGCGGGACTTGATGGAAACGACCGGCGAAACCGCCAATCTGGGGATTGAACGTGATGGCGCGGTGCTGTTTCTGGGGCAGGTCGAAACCCATGCGACGATCAGGGCGTTTTTCCCGCCAGGGACAGTGGCGGCGATGCATGCGTCGGGGATTGGCAAGGCCCTGCTATGCCAGATGGACGATGCCCGTCAGCGGCGGATCCTGGCCGCAGGTAAGCTTGAACAATTCACGCCATTTACCCTGACGACAGCCGAGGCGATGATCGCCGACCTGCATACCGCACGTGTGCGCGGCTATGCGATTGACGGCGAGGAACGCAATCTGGGGATGCGCTGCATCGCGGCCACTGTCCATGATGTGTTCGGGGATGCGGTTGCGGGGTTGTCCGTCTCTGGCCCGACAAGCCGGATCGCAGATGATCAGATCGCCAGAATTGCGCAGGCTGTGATGCAGGCCGCCGCCCAACTGACGCGCGCGATTGGTGGAACCAATCCGCATGATCCGCGTTAACGGATGCAAACGGCTCGACCGGACGCATATGTGGTGGTGATATCGCCGTAAATGCGTGTTGTGTCAGTCGAGTTTCTGTTGCTGACCGGAAGAGTTCCCCGCCCTTTTATCCGGTGTGATCGCTGCCAGTATTCCACTGGCTTGCGAAATTCATGTGCGGGGCGAAGGACAGAAGAATGACTATCGAAAGTTTACTGATTACACTCATCATCGGCGCAATCGCCGGCTGGCTGGCAGGCTTGATTGTTAAGGGGTTCGGGTTTGGGCTGTTAGGGAATATAGTTGTGGGCATCGTTGGCGCATTTGTTGCCAGCCTGCTGTTTCCTTCCATCGGGGTAAGCATCGGCAGCGGCATCGTGGGCGCAATCATTCATGCCACGATCGGTGCGGTGATCTTGTTGTTCCTGATCCGTCTGATCAAGCGCGCCTGATTTCGACCGCCTGCAAAGGCACACTGAATCGGCAAAGCCACGTATCCCATGAAAGGGTGCGTGGCTTTTTGCTGACCTTGGGTCAAATTCTGCCTCTGGCATTGCTGCAATGCGGCGTAAAAGTCGGGCATCTCTCGTTGTGGTTGATTAATTATTAAGCACTGCCTTTTTTGGCGGCAGATAACGCAGCCGTGTTCGCTGGCGGCAATTGCGATGGTGTGGGCACCGGCCAATGATCCGACCACCAAACGACCAAAGCATGTCCGGCAACCCGATCCTCCCAAACCCGATGCCGGACATGCGCAACATCACTGCTGCTGACCGAGGATATGGTTTGAACGCGCATTTATCAATCCGACCCTTCCTGCGGGCCGCAGCACAACACGCAGGAGCATCTCTCTCATGATGAAAAAGACTTTACTGACAGCGGCGACAGCGACGGCTGTGCTTGCCGCTGCGCCCGCGATGGCCGATTGCCCGATCAAGGTGGGTGTCTTGCATTCACTATCCGGCAGCATGGCAATTTCCGAAACCACTTTGCGCGACGTGATGCAGATGCTGGTCGCCGACCAGAACGCAAAAGGTGGCGTGCTGGGCTGTGAACTGGAAGCAGTGGTCGTGGACCCCGCATCCGACTGGCCGCTGTTTGCCGAACTGACCCGTCAGTTGCTGACTGTGGACGAAGTTGACGTGATCTTTGGTGCCTGGACCTCGGTCAGCCGCAAGGCGCTGCTGCCGGTGCTGGAAGAACTGAACGGGCTGTTCTTCTATCCCGTCCAGTACGAAGGCCAGGAAAGCTCGCGTAACGTGTTTTACACAGGTGCCGCGCCGAACCAGCAGGCGATCCCCGCTGTCGATTATTTCATCGACGAACTGGGTGTAGAAAGCTTTGCTTTGCTGGGCACCGACTATGTCTATCCGCGCACCACGAACGCCATTTTGGAATCCTACCTGTTGTCCAAGGGCATCGCGCCTGAAGATATCTTCGTTAACTACACCCCCTTCGGTCACGCCGACTGGTCCACAATCGTGTCCGACGTTGTGGCGCTGGGCGCCGGTGGCAAACAGGTCGGCGTGATTTCGACAATCAACGGTGACGCCAACGTCGGTTTCTACACCGAACTGGCGGCGCAAGGTGTCAGCGCCGATGATATCCCTGTCGTCGCCTTCTCGGTCGGGGAAGAGGAATTGTCGGGCCTTGATACATCGCGTCTGGTCGGCCATCTGGCCGCTTGGAACTATTTTATGTCCGCCGACACGCCCGAAAACGAAGAATTCATCACTGCATGGCATGAATTTATCGGCAGCACCGATCGTGTGACCAATGACCCGATGGAAGCGCATTACATCGGGTTCAACATGTGGGTGAATGCGGTCGAAGCGGCCGGCACCACCGATGTCGATGCTGTGCGCGAAGCGATGTGGGGGCAGGAATTCCCGAACCTGACCGGCGGTATGGCGGTGATGAACGCCAATCATCACTTGTCCAAGCCTGTGCTGATCGGCGAAATCCGTGCTGACGGCCAGTTCGACATCATCAGCCAGACCGAAGAAGTCGCCGGTGAAGCCTGGTCGCCCTTCCTTGAGGAAAGCGCCACATGGACCAGTGACTGGCAGGAACTGGAATGCGGCATGTTCGATACGGCCACAGACACCTGTGTCCAGCTGACATCCAACTACTAAGCAATATGGGATGCGGGGTCTTGATCCCGCATCCGTCCCTTCCCGTTTTAGAAAGCCTGCCTGATGTTGCGACGCCTGTGCGCCTTTGCCCTGATCTGGCCCCTGATCCTAGGCCCCGTGGCGGCACAAGAGTCCGGCACGCCATTGCAGGATGTACTGCAATCCGTGCAGTCGGAGGTCGCGAACCCGTCGCGGGGCACCGTGCCGGTGGTCTTGCGTGCGCTGTTAGAGGCGGACGCCCCCGGCACCGTTGATTTCCTGCGCGCATGGTCCGACCGCGAAGTATATGAAAACCCCGCAGACGGACTGTTCTTTTATGCCCAAGCCGAGGGTGGCAACCTGATCCTGATCGATATCGACACTGGCGGTGAGGCTGGCACTGTCACCTCTCGTGACATTAACCAGATCCGGCCTAACGCAGGTGTGCGCCGCGAGATTGGTGCATCGCTTGTCGCATTTGAACTGACCCACCCTGACCCTGACCGTCGGATGGCGGCGCTTGATTCTGCCGCGCGCAGCCCTGATCCTGACCAACTGCCCGCCATCCGCGCCGCCCGCGCGGAAGAAGAAGACAGTGCCATCGCCGCGCGAATGGACCGGCTGATTGCCTTGTTGGTCGCGCGCTACGATCAGGACAGTGCCACCCGCGTTGCGGCCATTGGTGCCCTGCGCGGCGATGTCAGCACACCTGCACGCAGTGTTCTGAACCAGTTGCTGCAGACCCGTGCCGATTTCGCCGAAACCCTGCCCGAGGACGTGAACATCGCCCGTATCAAGACGCCGGGCGAAGATATGTCGCTGACCGCTGCTTATGGCGTGTTGGTTGCCGCTGACCTTGCCCCTGCCGCGCCCGGGCGCAACGCGATCCGCGACGCTTTGCGTGCCAATGTCGTTGACGGGGCGGTGGGCGGTGTGCCTGTCCATCAGCTGGACAACGACGCAGGCCGGATCATCGCCTATCAAGCTTTGGAGGATGCAGGCACCGTGCCGCCCTTGGTGACAGTGGACGATATGGCCGCTGCTGTGGCGCAGTACGTTTTCTTCGACGCCTATCTTGAACCCGATGCCGCCGTGACCACCGCGGCAGAGGATGCGCGCGGCAGCACCGCCTTGCGTGTGTCGATGTTCCAGTTCCTGAGTCTGTCGCTGGATGCGCTATCGCTGGCGTCGATCTTTTTCCTTGCCGCTATCGGGCTGGCGATCACTTTTGGCGTGATGCGGGTCATCAACATGGCGCATGGTGAATTCATCATGATGGGTGCCTATACAGGCTATGTCGTGCAGACGATCATCCCCAATTACACTGCGTCGCTGGCAGTGGCCTTGCCGCTGGCTTTTGCAGTGACGTTTCTGGCCGGTGTGGTGATGGAACGGCTGGTGATCCGGCATCTTTATACACGGCCGCTGGAAACCTTGCTGGCAACTTTTGGTATCTCGATTGCCTTGCAACAGCTGGCTAAGAATATCTTTGGCACGCAGGCCCGTCCGGTGACCGCCCCTGACTGGCTGGCTGGCGCGATACAGGTCAATGATCTTGTGTCAGTCGCGTCGGTCCGCGTGGGTATTTTCGTGATGGCGGCGCTTTTTTTGCTGCTGCTGCTTTATATCCTGAACCGCACAAGGCTGGGGCTGGAGGTGCGCGCCGTTACCCAGAACCCCGGCATGGCTGCCAGCATGGGGATTAACCCCGACCGCATCAACATGCTGACCTTTGGTCTGGGGTCCGGCATCGCGGGTGTGGCGGGTGTCGCCATCGGGCTGGTCGCACAAGTCACGTCCGAGATGGGGGCGAATTACATCGTGCAAAGCTTTATGACCGTGGTCGTCGGCGGTGTCGGGTCGGTGTTTGGCACGCTGGCCGGTGCTGCGCTGATCGGGTCGCTGCAAAAGGGAATCGAATGGTTCAATCCGGCCAATACGCTTGCGGCGCAAACCTTTATGGTGCTGTTCATCATCCTGTTCATCCAATTCCTGCCCAAGGGCATCGTCGCTCTCAAAGGCCGCGCGGCAGGAGATTGATGCCATGACCACCATGACCACCGAACATACCAACACCACCACGCGCCGCAGTTTCCTACGCGATAACCCATCTGTTTTGTGGTTTATGGGGCTGCTGGGGCTGTTCACCCTGATCGTGACCCTGTTGTCCGAAGGCATGGGAACGGGGTTCATTTCCACCAACCTTGTAAAAATCCTCGGGATGACGCTGTGCTTGTGCCTGATCGCCATCGCGATGGATGTGGTCTGGGGCTATTGCGGTATCCTGAGCCTTGGACATTTCGCCTTTTTCGGTCTTGGCGGCTACGCCATCGGCATGTGGCTGATGTATGCAAGGACGGAAATTGTGATCCGCGACAGCCTTGGACGCGGGGCGATCCCGCCCACCGAACGCGAAGTATCGGAAGGCGTGGCGTCACAGATTTTCGGGGTCGTGGGCAGTTCCGAATTGCCGCTGATCTGGACCTTTGCCGGATCGCTGCCCGCGCAACTGGCACTGGTCGTGCTGGTACCTGGTTTGCTGGCGCTGGTGTTCGGCTGGCTGGCGTTCCGCAGTCGGGTGACGGGGGTGTATCTGTCGATCCTGACGCAGGCGATGACGCTGGCGCTGTCGCTTTACCTGTTCCAGAACGATACCGGATTGCGCGGCAACAATGGTTTGTCGGGCTTGCAGAATATCCCCGGTGCGCTGCATGTGCCGCAATCCGTCATCTCGGTCTGGTTCTTCTGGGCCTCGGCACTTGCGCTGGGCGCGGGTTATCTGTTGTTCGCATGGGTCGTGTCGGGCAAGTTCGGCTCCGTCATCCGCGCGATCCGCGATAATGAAGCGCGGGTGCGGTTCCTTGGCTATAACGTCGAAGGCTACAAACTGTTCGTTTTCACACTGACCGCCGTGGTCGCAGGCATCGCAGGCGCGCTCTATTATCCGCAGGCGGGCATCATCAACCCTGCCGAAATCGCGCCGATTGCGTCGATCTACCTTGCGGTCTGGGTCGCGATCGGGGGCAGGGGGCGGCTTTACGGCGCGGTGATCGGGGCAGCTTTTGTGTCGCTCTTGTCAAGCTGGCTGACAGGCGGCGGTGCGCCGAACGTCGATCTGGGCCTGTTCCGCATCGTCTGGACCGATTGGTGGCTGGTGTTGCTGGGCCTTGGCTTTGTCGCGGTCACGTTGTTTTTCCCCAAGGGCATCGGCGGG
>PUNR01000061.1 GCA_003551805.1 Loktanella sp. | reverse complement strand
GTCGCGCCTTGTGTGTCTGTGCACTTAGCAAGGCCGGACCGATCTGGGTAATCGGCAGTTCTTTTTCGATACCGCCGAGTGATTTTGCGATGCGGGGCATGCCGTAGACAACACAACTTTGTTCATCTTGACCGACTGTACGCGCACCGGCCTGCCGCAGCGCGGTGATCCCCTCTGCACCATCGCGACCCATACCGGTTAAAATTGCAGCTGACACATTGGGTGCATGGTTGATTGCCGACTGAAAAAGGGCATCGATTGACGGACGATGTCCCGAAATACGTGGAGCATCATTCAGTCTGATCCGTAGCGGCGTATTTGCCGCGAGCTGGATGTGATGTGTATCCGTCGCGCTTAGGTAGATGTGCCCTGGTCGTAGTACGGCATTTTGCGCGGCCGCGACGACCTGGGCTTGCGTGGCGCCGTTCATCAACCTGATCAAGCTTTCTGCAAACTGTCCACCCGTATGCTGGACGATCATTGTAGGCGGTGAATCTTTGTTGAAATGCCTTAGGATCTGCATCAATGCATCAATTCCGCCGGTTGACGACCCAATCAAAATAATTGCCCGAGGGTCAGTATGCGATGCGGTGCTCTGATTCGCCGTAGATAAACTTTCGTGGCGCTGCATATTGGACCGGCGCATTGCCATCATTATGGCAGTATCAGACGCATCCTGTGAAATGCATCTGATGTCCGGGTTTGCTTTTGCAGCAGCTGCAGGAATGGTTTGGTAAATAGATGTTGTCGTCAGCAAACACGTAATGCCAAGTATCGCAAAGAGAGATGCCAACAACTCAAACTCGGGGCAATCCGCTAGATCCATCGACAAGATCACACAATCAGGCTGATGGTGTTCCGAATAGTCGTAAACTGATGCCAAGGACGAAGTTTGATGCACAACATCAATTCCCTGCTTTGCCAGCTTGCGCTCTAACTGTACCAGCGCAATCCGTGATCGATCAGCAATCAAAATGCGCATTTTAGCTTGAGCCTTATTGAGTTTTTAGCATGATTTATCGTTCTGATCGCCCCACGATTCAGTGTGGAAGGAAGCTGTCGGTAAAGCACGTCAATCCAGATTAAGAGGAAGTCCACGCAGCGCGATTTGTAAACGTGGGCATCCATCAGAACAGTGCAACCTCGTCGTTATGATCTTTCGTATCTGGTGGCATTCCGCCCACCAGATTGCGTAACCACGCCAAACGAAGCTCTGCCACCAGATTTAAATACTCCGTATTCGTAAGTGCGCCACTTTTCTGACCGATGGTTTCAGCCATTTGCACTAGATCTGCGAGTGACTGCAGAATAAGGTCAAAATCCTGCAGCGCCCGTGAGTGTATTGAAGGCAAGCTATCTGAGATATCGGTCGGTAGAGTGACAGTTTCTAGGCGGGTAACGATCACAGATACTTCGCGTAGTGCTGTAGCGAAACGTTGAAAAAGCAGCGACTGCGGGATTGGTTGATCTGGCGAATAGTTGTTCATAGGCGGCCGACCACGGCTTCGATACATTGCTTAAGGCTTGTAGTTGAAAACGGCTTTTTGATGATGTTATTCACCCCAAGCGCCTTACCTTTCGCGACAAGGTCTGCCGTAGGGTTGCCAGTCACAAGAATGAAACCGATCCGTGCTGTCGATTTGTTCTGACGTAAGGCTTGCAACAGCTGCAAACCATCCATACCCGGCATGTTAAAATCCGATAGTACCAGATGAACCGGATCGGCAATCAGTTTGTCGAACGCTGCGCGTCCATCATTTTCAGCTTGGTTTTTCCAAATTCCCATCTCTTCGATCGCCTGCACCAACAGGCCACGACTTACGCCCATGTCGTCAACTATCATGACGCGCAACGTATCTTTCAGGCTCATATGCCCATCCTTTTTTCTGTGATTTCACCGCCTGCTGTATCTGTAAGGCGTTGATAAGTAGTGATACCTACGTTGCGAAAATGGGCTTGTGCGGGCCCGGTCAGACGTTCTGAGTGGCCGATCATCAAATGACCGCTGATATTGATCGAGTCAGAAAAACGTTGCCACAGCCGTGATTGTGTTTCTTTGTCAAAATAGATAGCGGCGTTCCGACAAAAAATAATGTCGAATTTGCGCCGCATCGGCCATGGGTCAACTAGGTTCAGCTCGCCAAACGTGACCATTTTCATAATATCTGGTTTTATTTTGAAACTATCTCCATTCTGTTCGATCATAGTTGTTTTATATTCAGCTGGGATCGCATCTGTTTGTTCATGATCATATGTCGCCTCGCGGGCTTTCTGGATCATTTGAGGGTCGACGTCAGTTGCAAGTATCTTGATATCAAGGCTTGCAAAATCTCGTGCCTCTTTTCGAATAACTGCAGCAATTGAGAAAGCTTCTTGGCCAGCTGAACATGCTGAAGACCATATGCGCACGGGGGATCCAGATCGTGCCTTTTCAATCAGGCTTGGTAGGATTTTTTCGCGCAGAGCGGTAAAATGATGCATTTCTCGAAAAAAATGAGTTACATTAGTTGTCAATGCTGAAAGCAGGTGGGCGTGTTCTTGCTGGCCTTGAGGTTCTGACAGTAATTGGCAGTAGGTTTCAAAATTCGGTAATGCCAAAGCGCGCAATCGCTTTGTTAGTCTTGAATAGACTAAAGGCTTTTTTGACGCTTGCAGGTATAGCCCGTATCGCCGGTGTGCTATTTCTGCGATCATGGCGAAGTCCCGTTCGGTGAATGGATATTCTTGATCATCATGGTCCTGCACTTGTCCGTTTGCTCCACGTGTCATGCGGCCACCTGAAGTGGTTGAGTTAACAACGTGGGTAGACTGATGATTTTTGTCATATCGTCACCGAGGGGGATAATGCCGGTTATGACGCGCGTTGTGACATCTTCAGGTCCACGAGGTGTTTCGCGCACATTTTCCGCATCGACGCCCAAAATTTCAGAAACGGATTCGACCAATAGTCCGATAATGCGGTCCTCGACTGCGATAATTATAATCACATGGCGTTCCGTGGGAGCGATCTGCGCAAATCCAAGTTTTGCCGCAAGGTCGATGATCGGGATGACTGCTCCGCGTAAATTGATGACACCGAGGACATGATCAGGAGAGTGAGGTAGCATGGTGACAGGTGTCCAGCGCCGTATTTCCCGAATTTGCGTGATTTCAATGCAGAAGTTTTGTTCTCCTGCAACAAGCGTAACAAACTCCAGCCTTTTGGGTTTCTGAACATCAGCGCGCAGCGACATGAGCGAGTTCCTTTCCTGTAGATATGGTGACTGGATAGTTGCTGTTGGATTGTACGACGGCATCGGGGTCTATGATTAATGCGATCTTTCCGTCGCCAAGGATGGTGGCGCCGGATATGCCCGCGATGTCGCCGTAATTCGCTTGCATGCTTTTCACGACGACCTGGCGTTGGTCGTAAATATCGTCCACCGCCAGTGCGCATTGCGCGACTGTGTCAGTCTGGATCAGCAGCAAGACCCTGTCCGTCATGTTGCGCGTCGTCGTTGCCTGCCCCATGCGTTCGGACAAATCGATGATCGGCACATAATCACCACGTATGCGCAGCAATGTGCTGGTGAGGCCCATATAGGAAATGTCTGCAGCCTTGGGGCGTACCGTCTCGATGATGTTGGATATCGGCACAACCATTGTTTGGCCGCCAACGTTGATGATCATGCCGTCCATAACCGCAAGGGTAAGCGGCAAGGTTATCGAAAAGGTCGTGCCGTGGCCCGTTACGCTTGAGATTGCGACACGTCCGCCCAAGGCGGCAATCGCTGTCTTGACAACATCCATGCCAACGCCGCGTCCGGAAAGATTTGTCACTGCTTTTGCCGTCGAGAAACCGGGAGCAAAAAGCAAATGGTCTATTTCGGCTTCGGTCAGTTGGGCATCCTCGGGGATGAGGTTTTTCGAAATGGCGATTTCCTTGATGCGTTGTCGGTCAAGGCCGGCACCATCGTCAGCAATTTCGATAACTATGCTGCCCGACCGTTGGCGTGCCGAAAGGCGTAGTTTTCCTTGCGGGTCTTTCCCGACTTCAGCCCGGCGCTCGGGTTGTTCAATGCCATGATCGATCGCGTTGCGGATCATATGGGTTAACGGATCTGCAAGCCGTTCGACGACAGTCTTATCGACCTCTGTCGCTTCACCATCGGTGATCAGATCTACCAGTTTGCCTGTGGCATCCGCCGCCTCGCGTGCGATGCGGAGCATGCGTTGGAACAAGGGTTTGACCGGCTGTGCGCGGATCGCCATCACGCCTTCTTGGATTTCGCGCGCAAGAAGTTTGTAATCGTCAAGGTCTGCAAAAAGCTCTGCATTGTTGGGCAGGTTAGCCTGCATCAAGCGTTGAGAAATGACGGATTGGTTGATGATCAACTCTCCCACTGCATTGATCAGCCTGTCGACCCTTTCGGGATCAACGCGCAAAGAACTGGTGGGGCGTTTGATATTGCGATCCGGTAGGGCCGTTGCTGATGGCTGTTCAAATGTGTCGGATATTTGAACATCGTCATTTTCGACAACGGCTGGTTCCTGTTCGGATACCGCGTCTTTTAGGCGAATTGTCAGATCGCAAAGGTCATCAACGAATTGGAAAACCTCTCTGATGGAAAGGTCGTTGTCAGGGCCATCAAGCTCTATCTGCCAGGTGAAATACCCGCTGCGCCAGTCGAGCGCAGTGATGTCAGTCGGGGCGTGGGAAGTATCAACACTGACGCGTGTCTGCCCAAGCGATTGTAATGCCTGTACAACCAAGAAGGGGTCATTGCCGCTGATGTAGAAGGCGTCACTTGGCCGGAAGGTTATGACATGGGTCAAGGCTGCGTCTGTCGGCCCATCGAAAGATAACGTCAGCGCATCAAAGATGAAATTTTCATCTGGCTGCGGCTCGTCGCCCAGAAAGGATCGCAGGTCATCCACGACAGGATCGACTTGTGCCTGGTTTACGGCTGAACCGTCGCGCGCGGCGTCAATCAGGTCAGCAAGCACATCGCCTGCGCGTTGAAGGACATGAAGTATCCTGTCTTCCAGCGGCAAACGGTGCGACCTGACGGCGTCCAGCACGGTTTCAAACGCATGTGCAAAGCCGACAAGGTCGTCCAGTGCAAATGCGCCGGCAGCACCTTTGACCGAATGCACGGCGCGGAAAACGGCATTGACAGTTTCATCGTCTGTCTGTCCATCGCGCATCGCGCCAAGCCCGTCAGACAGGGCCGCGATCAGATCTTCGCATTCTTCGAAAAATACGTCGCGCATCGTGCTATCGGCAGCCATTAAACCACCCCCGTCAGTCTGCGGATCACCGCAACCAAGGCGTCATCTTCGAAAGGTTTGACGATCCAACCAGTCGCGCCCGCCTTACGCGCGCGGTCCTTCAGGTCGGCGCCGCTTTCCGTGGTGAGAACAAGAACCGGCACCGCCTGGTTTTTCGAGCTCGCCCGAATGTCGGCGAGAACGCCGAACCCGTCCTTGTTAGGCATGTTCACGTCAGTAATCACCAGATCGGCATGTTCGTCGTGGAATTTTTGCACACCTTCCACGCCGTCTACTGCTGTACTGACCTCAAAACCTGCGTTTTGCAGTGTTTGCGTCAAAAGTGTGCGGATGGTCCGCGAATCGTCGATAGCGAGAATGCGCGTTACCAAGAGATTGCCCCTTTTTGCTGTGGCAAAGGCCAAAGTGCCAACGACTGAAGCCCGTCGCGCAAGGTGTCGGACGGATTTTGCAGCGCAAGATTGCGACCGGAAGCGGCCCAGATAATGCTGGCGCTTGCCAGCAATTGTGCGCAAATGCCGCCGATGCGGGTCACATGTGCACCGTCCAGGACAACATCGCCCCCTTGCGCCTGTAACAGAAAGGCATGCAGCGTTGCGCAGGCATCAAAAGTCAGCGCTGATGGCAGAATGAATGTTGCGGTGTTGGCAGTCACGGTAACGCATCCTTTGGCCCATTGGTCATGCCGCAGGTATGCCAAGCCCTATTTAAGATCCCGTAAACGCCCGCACATTTTTCTGCATCCGCCTGTTTTGCGTTCAAATCTGCGTGTAGCGTTGCCCGCTTGCCCAGTTTTCATGGCAAATGATCCAACACCTGCGTATAACGTTTGAGGAATTGCATCGGGCACGTTAGGCCCTGCACAACAAAGAACTTTGAGGCCGATCATGACAAAAAGAATCCCATCCGCCCCTTCACGCCGTGCATTGCTGTTGGGGGCTTCAGCGGCAACGCTGTTTGCACCAACAATCTTGCGTGCCCAGACAGAGCAGGCGCCTGTCGACCGCAATATTGCAGCTTTCCGCGTGCATGAATGGCGCGACCATTTCGATTCGCTGGGTGTCGGCGCTATTCTGGCCGATACAAAATCGATGTTCCTGCAGCATTGGACGCCAGATGGCGACATGCGGATTTACCCAACATCTGTGCCGCTGTCTGATGATTTGACACGCACCGGCTATACCGAAGTGATCGACAAGCGTGTTGCGCCAAGCTGGGCACCGACACCCGCAATGCGCATCCGCAACCCCGAATGGCCTGCGCTTATCCCCGGTGGCGATCCAGAAAACCCGATGGGGTCGCATGCGCTGTATCTGTCGTGGCAGTATTACCGTATCCACGGCACGCAGGACACGCGCAAGATTGGCCGCCGGTCATCGAACGGCTGTATCGGTCTGTACAACGAACAGATCGCAGAAGTGTACGAACGCGCCCCTGTCGGCACCAAAGTCCGCTTGATCTAAAGCGTCATAGGCACGCCCCCTGAAAGGGATATCATGACCTTTACCCGCTGCCTTGGCATTGCTGCCCTTTGCGTTGCGCCGTTAACCGGTGCAGCGCAAAACATGACAGAGGACCAGATCAAGGCGCTGGTTCTGGACACGATCCGCGAAAACCCGCAGATCGTGGTAGAGGCATTGCAGATGCTGGAGCTTGCGCAAGAACAAGCGCAGGCTGAAAGCGCAAAGGTGTTTCTGACCGAGCAGCGGGAATTGCTCGAAAACGATCCGAACGCACCGGTCATTGGCAACCCCGATGGTGATGTGACCGTGGTCGAATTTTTCGACTACAATTGTCCGTATTGCCGGAATGCCAAGGTTGAACTGGACATTTTGCTGAACGCAGATGCCGATGTGCGTGTTGTGATGCGTGAATGGCCTGTTCTGGGCGAAGGGTCGGTTTTCGCAGCTCGCGCCGCGCTGGCGTCACGCCAGCAGGATAAATACGAAGTTTTCCATAATGCTTTGATGACGATGCAAGGTCGGGCCGAAGAACAAAGCGTCATGCGTGTCGCGGCATCGGTGGGTCTGGATGTGGACCAGTTGCGCCGCGACATGGACGCACCCGAAATCACTGAGCATTTGCAGATATCAAGCGGCATGGGCCGTGCGCTTGGCTTTACCGGCACGCCGTCTTTTGTGATCGGGGAAAGCCTTGCACCCGGCATGATCCGTGCGGATCAAATGGGCACACTTGTCGGCGCTGCCCGCGCCGCCAATCAATAATCAGCACAGTTTAGCGTTGTAGCCTGCTGTCTTGAGGATAGTCAGGACGGCATCGGAGCCAAGCATCGTTTTCAAATCAACTTCGCGGCCGGGCAGGTCGGTGGTGACGATTGCTGTGGCATCGGCTGCTTGAATGCTTGCTGTGATCGCGGCTGTGCAGTGACCACAGGTCATGTCTGGAACGTGCAGTTTCATCGGTTTCCCCTTCTTTGTGTCATTTCTTACCAAACCGGCATTCCTGCGAAAGGGGCAGGGGATATATTTTTCCGCAAAGGGCTTGAGCTTCCAGTAACTGGAGCCCTTATGTGAGGGGTACAATAGCAAAGGTTCATCCGAATGGCGCAGCCCCAAACGATTACATTGGCGATAGAAGGCATGTCCTGCGCGTCATGCGTCGGACGGGTGGACCGCGTGCTTGCTGCTGTGAGCGGGGTCGACTCTGTTGCGGTGAATCTGGCATCCGAAACGGCCACGATCACGACGCGCGATCCGTCCGTGACGCCGGCGCAATTGTCAGAGGTCAGTACAAAAGCGGGCTATCCTGCGAAACCGGCTGCCACCGATCAGGGGTCTGTCACCGCTGACCGCAAGACAGACGAAGCCCATGCGCTGGCGCGCCTGACGTTGTTGGCCGGTTTGCTGGCGTTGCCGGTCTTTGTGCTGGAAATGGGTGCGCATATGGTGCCTGCGTTTCATCACATGATCCACGACATGATCGGTATGCAGACATCGTGGGTGATCCAGTTCGTGCTGACGACAATCGTGCTGTTCGGGCCGGGGCGGGTTTTCTTTGCCAAAGGTCTGCCTGCCTTGGCCAAGGGCGCGCCGGATATGAATAGCCTTGTTGCGTTAGGCACTGGTGCGGCTTGGGTCTATTCGGTCGTGGCGACTTTTCTGCCAAGCCTGATCCCGTCCGACGTGCGCGCCGTCTATTTCGAAGCGGCGGCAGTGATTGTCGTGCTGATCCTGCTGGGGCGCTGGCTGGAAGCGCGCGCCAAAGGCCGCACCGGTGCTGC
>PUNR01000210.1 GCA_003551805.1 Loktanella sp. | reverse complement strand
GTGGCTTTGGCCGCGTCTGGGGCACGGTGATCGGTGTGCTGATCCTGACGCTGATCGGCAATATCCTTAATCTGACAGATTTGGTTTCGCCTTACCTGAATGGCGCAATTCAGGGGGCAATCATCATTCTTGCTGTTGTTTTGCAGCGAGAACGCAAGCCGGGTCAATGACCCGGTCCACAACTCTAGGGAGGAGTTTTTTTATGAAACGTATCTTATCTGCTTTGGCACTTTCAACGGCGCTGGTGACACCGGCTTTTGCTCAGGACACGCAGGTTATCGGTGTGTCGATCCCGGCGGCGACCCATGGCTGGGCTGGTGGTATGAATTACTTTGCCCAAGCCGCGATCACGCGTCTGGAAGAAACCTATCCAGAGCTTGATTTCGTGCTGGCCACAGCGTCGGACCCCGCGCGTCAGGTCAACGATATCGAAGACATGCTGGCCACCCGCAATATCAGCGCGCTGGTGGTACTGCCGTTTGAATCCGAACCCCTGACAGGGCCGGTGCAGAATGTCGCCAATGCCGGTGTGTGGGTGACGGTGGTGGACCGTGGCCTGTCCGTCGAAGGGATCGAGGATCTTTATGTCGCCGGTGACAACCCCGGTTTCGGGCGTGTCTCGGGTGAATATATGGCGTCGATGATGCCGGACGGTGGTGATATCGTCGTGCTGCGCGGTATTCCGACAACCATCGACAATGAACGCGTTGCTGGTTTTGAGGAAGCCATCGAAGGATCGGGGATCAATATCCTTGGCATGGAACATGGCAACTGGAACCGCGACACGTCATTCGAGGTGATGCAGGATTTCCTGTCGCGCCATTCCCAGATTGACGCAGTCTGGGCATCGGATGACGACATGGCTATCGGCGTTCTGGCCGCAATCGAGGCGGCAGGCCGCGATGACATCCAGTTCGTGCTGGGTGGTGCCGGTATGAAAGAAATGGTCCAGCGCGTCATGGAGGGTGACACGATGATTCCCGCCAATGTGACCTATCCGCCCTCCATGATCGCCACCGCGATCGAGGTCACAGCGCTGGGTGTTGTGTCGCAGACGCCTGTATCGGGTGAATTCATCATCGGGTCGGTGCTGGTCACGCAGGATAACGCTGAACAGTTCTACTTCCCTGACAGCCCGTTCTGATCGGATAGATCACCCCCATGGCCGGATCATCCGGCCATGGGACGTTCACGTGCCGTGATGACCGGATTTGGATGTTTCCAAAGTTAGGGGTTTGTGGTGCCGTCGCGCTGTTGGCGACAAGGCGAAAAAGGGGCCACCCGATAAACGGATGGCCCCGTAGTTTGATCCTTGGATCAGTTCAGATCGGCGGCGTAGGCATTCGCCAGATCGGCCTCGACCTCGGCCACTGCTGCTTGCAGCGCGGCAAGGATTTCCGGCCCGCCCTGAACATTGGCGCTGAACCAGTCATGCACCGGTGCTGCGGCTTCGGCGAACAGGGCTTTTTCCTCGGGCGATGGAACATAGAGATCGCCGCCACCGGCTAGGAACGCCTCGTAGGCTTCGATAGATTTGCGCTTGGGCGATGCGAACGTCGCCTGTTGCAACGCATAGAACCCGTCCACGACAACGCGGCGCAGGTCCTCTGGCATGGACAGGAACATGTCGTTGTTCATCCACCAGATCGCACCCATATAAGAATGCCCGTCCAGCGTCAGGTATTGCAGGCCGGCGTCGGGGAATTTCATGTTCATGATATCAGTGATGCCGTTCGCGGTGCCTTCAACAACGCCGGTTTGCAGCGATGTGAACAGCTCTGGCCACTGGATCGGGGTCGCAGACGCGCCCATCGATTCCACCAGCTGGATCGGCAGGTCGGCGACCACAGTGCGCAGTTTCAGCCCTTGCAGATCGGCTGGGGTCTGCACGCGGCGCTGGGTGTTGGCAAAGTTGCGCCAGCCACCAGTGTTGCCGATTGTCATCAGACGGATCGTGTTGCCGCTGTCTTCCAGCGCCATATCACGCATGGTGCGGACGAAATCACCTGACAGGACGGCCTCTGCCACGCGGTCGCTCGACATCAGATAGGGCAGGTCGAGCACCTGCACATATGGGAAAATCCCCGCAGCACCGCCGGAAGTCGAGATATAGACGTCAATGGACCCTTCGGAGACACCTTCAAGGCATTCTTCGCCCGTCGCGCAAAGCTGCGTACCGATGAAGAGCTCCACCGCGATCTGACCGTTTGATGCGGCTTCGACGTAATCCTTGAACACGACCAGACCGTCATAATCTTCGTCGTCGGTGTTGGAATTGGCGGTCGCGCGGATGGTGAATTCCTGCGCGGCCAAGGCCATCGGCGTGACAAGCACTGCGGCTGTTGTCGCCAATTGGGTGAGTGTTTTCAGCATTTTATCCTCCCTGTGGATGCTGTTGATTACTGTACCGGCACGGGGCTGATACAGGCGGAAAAGCCGACATCCGGGGCACAGCCCAGAAAGCCTGCCAGATATGGCACTGTCATCGAAATGGCAGGGACATAGGTAATCAGGAAAATCACGAAAATCTCGACCGCGAGAAACGGCAGGATCGCTTTGGCGATGGTTTCAACCCGTTCGCCCGACACGGTTGAAGCGACGAACAGCACAAGGCCCATCGGTGGCGTTGCCAACCCCACGGTCAGGTTCACGCTCATGATGATGGCGAAATGCACGGGGTGCACGCCCAGATCGACGAAAATTGGTCCAAGGATCGGCCCCAGAATGATGATTGCCGGACCCGCATCAAGGAACATGCCGACGATGAACAACAGGATATTGATCAAAAACAGCAGCATCAGCGGGTTTTCGGACAACGACAGTATGTAATCCGAGAGTATCTGCGGTGCATATGACAGGGCCACGACAGTCTTGAACGCGACAGCGGCCCCGACCAGCAACAGCACGGCGGATGTGGCAAGGGCCGAGCGTGTCAGCACGCCCGACAGATCGCGCAATTTCATCGACCGCAGCACGAAGAACGACACGATCAGCGCATAGGCGACGGCGACCGCTGAGGCTTCGGTCGGGGTGAAAACCCCAACTAGAATGCCGCCCAGAATAATGATCGGGGTTTGCAGGGGGGCCACGGCCTTTTTGCAGACCATGCGAAAATCGGATGTGACCCGCTTGCGATAGCCCATCAGGATGTAATGCGAGGCCACCAGCAGAGCCGCGAAGACGATCCAGAGGTTCAGCGCATGCACGCGGTCGCCTGCTTCGTTGATGGTTGCCAATCCGACGGGCCGTGCGATGAAGGAATAAAGCGCGATCAGCAACCCCGCGAGGTTGATCCGCAGCAGCGCAAAACTTACCCAATATTCGACTGGTGTGATCGTCTGGTTCTTGGTGACGATCCTTTCCGCCTTGGGCAAGTCATAGCGGTCGGCCATCAGCCGGACCATGACCATCAGCCCGACACCGACCAGAATTCCCGGCACGATGCCCGCGAGAAACAGCGAGGCCACGCTTTCGCCCATCACATAGGCATAGATAATCATGATGCCCGAGGGCGGGATGATCGGCCCGATGACCGAGCTTGCCGCGGTGATGGCGGCAGCGAAACGGCGGGTATAGCCGTTCTTTTCCATCGCAGGGATCATGGTGGATCCGATCGCTGATGTATCGGCCACAGCCGATCCCGACAGACCCGCAAACAGCATCGACGACAGGATATTCACATGCGCCAGACCGCCGCGCAAATGGCCCATAAAGGCTTGCGCGAATTCCACCAGCCGCATGGTGATGCCGCCACGGTTCATGATCTCGCCTGCCAGCATGAAGAAGGGCAGCGCCATCAAGGGAAAACTGTCCATGCCGTTGTAAAGGTTGCGGTAAAGGCCTGCGACCACATTACGGGTGTCGCCTTCGGCCATGATCATGGCGAAAGGCGCCGCCATCAGCGCAAAAACAACGGGCAGGCCGATCATGATGAGGATCAGGAACAAAGGCAGGAACAGGATCAGCATTATTCCGCCCCCGCCACTTCAACCGATTTGAACGATGTCAGCCGGTCGCCCTGACCCAGCAGGGTGATGACCTGCCGCAGCATCAGTTCGATATTGACCGCGATCAGGAGGTTCACCCCGACCCAGAGCGAGGCATATTGGTAATTGTTCTGGAACCGCGCGCCGCAGCGCCCGATCTCGATCCCGAAGGGCCAGCGCAGGCTGGCCGAACAGCCGCGCCCTGTGAGCGTATCAAGATGGTTGTTCAGCCCGCGTTCCCAAGCGATCACCAGCACCCAGAGCGAGATGGCCAGCAGTAGCAGTGACAAAACCCCGGCCAGCAGACGGGGCAGGGCGCGTTCCAACATGTCGATGGCCACGAACCCGCCCATCCGGTAGGCCAGCGGTGCCATCAGGCCTGTCATCCAGAGCATGCCGAACCGCGCGCCTTCTTCGGTCCAGTTAGGGGCGGCGTTCATCACATAACGGAAGAATACCTGACCCAGGATCAGCGCAACCATCACGACCAAAGCGGTAACTGCGATCAGCTTGCCGATGGCAAGGATCGCGGTGTTGAACCGCTCTAGCGGCCACAAGATACCAAACAGGACCGACATCGGCTCCTCCCCTGTTTATGTTGCGCCTTTTGGGGCTCTGCCCCCTTGCCCCAAGGGGCAATTCCCCCGGGATATTTTTACTCTGACGATGATGGATGGTGTGGTGTGAAAGTGCCGTATTGCCCGCCATGAAAGGTCAGCGGGTCGCCATCGGTGTAGTGGGCTTTGGTGACACGTCCCACGACGATGACGTGGTCACCTGCGTCATGGGTGATTTCCAGATTGCATTCGAAGGTGGCGAGCGCGCCTTCGAGAATAGGCATGCCGCAATGCGACAGATGCATCGGCACCTTACGCACGGCGGTTTTCGAGGCCAGCACGGCGGCGCAGATATCGCGCTGGTCGGCGGCCATGACATGGATCGCAAAGCGCTGGGCATGGGCGAAATGCGCAAAGCGTTTTGATGATTTTGCAGGCGACCACAGCACCAGAGGCGGATCAAGCGAGACGGATGCGAAACTGTTGGCGACGATGCCTATCGGCCCTTCGGCATTGTCGGTGGTGACAATGGTCACCCCCGTGGTGAAGGCCCCAAGGGCGCTGCGGAAACCGATAGGGTCGGTTTGTGGATCAAATGCGTGACGGGTCATGGAACTTCCTGGCCTAGGGCTGCGGTGTAAAGTGTGAACCAGGTCTCACGGTCCATGGTGACTTGCAATGCGTCAGAAAGTGTCTTGATCCGGTCAATCGTATTGGTGCCCATCACAGGCATGATCCGTGCTGGATGCGCCAACAACCAAGCCACCGCGACAGCCGACTTGTCAACGCCTTGTGCCGCGGCGACCTGCGCCAGCGCGTCCTGTACCGCGCCATTGCCGGTCATCAGCGCGCCACCGCCCAGTGGCGACCATGCCATGACCGGCGCGCCGAATTCCTGCAAATAGGCGATATCGCCGTTGGTAAAGGCATGGTGGGCGGTCAGGGATGCTTCGATCTGGTTAGTGACCAGCGGGGATTTCATCGCCGATTGCAGCAGGGTCCAGTCATGCCGTTTGAAGTTGGACACGCCCACGCTGCCGATTTTGCCCGCAGCGACCAGCGCATCAAGCGTTTCGCCTGTTGCGTGATGGTCCATCATCGGATCGGGCCGGTGGATCAGCAATGTGTCGATCTGGTCAATCCCCATCAGCCGCAGGGAATGATCGACCGATGCGGTGATATGGGCAGGCGAGGTGTCGTAATATTTGACCTTTGCGCTAGCGTAGCGTCCCGCAGGGGCGATGATATCGCATTTTGTCACGATCTCGATCTGGTCTTTGAGCGCGGGCGCTGCGCGCAGGGCGTTGCCAAGGATTTCTTCGGCCTCGTAGCCGCCATAGATATCAGCCTGATCCATCGTGGTGATGCCTTGGTCCAGACAGGCCTCGATCTTGGCCTGCACATGGGCCGGGCTGGTGTCGGCGTCATCGCCCAGCCGCCACATGCCATAGATGATCCGGCTGAAGGATAAATCGTCGGTGATCTTGATACGGTCCATTAGCGGCGTGTCCCTGTGCCCAAAGGCGTGGCTGGAGTTTCATGCGGCACACGGCCGTATTCATGCGGCAGCGAGCAGGTTTTCAGATGTGGCATGACGCGTTTGCCGAAATGTTCAGCCTCGTCGATATGCGGATAGCCCGAGAAGATGAACGCACGGATGCCCATTTTCTTGTAGTCTTCGATTTTGGACAGGATCTGGTCGGTGGACCCCACCAGCGCCGCACCGCAGCCTGACCGTGCGCGGCCAATACCCGTCCAGAGACCCGGTTCAGTATAACCAAACTGATCGGCCAGTTCGCGCGCGCGCGCCTGATGCGCCACGCCAAGGCTGATGCTGTCATGCGCGCGGTCGCGGATCAGTTTACCGTATTCATCATCCAGCTTGCTGGCGATGTGTTCGGCGTATTCTTTCGCCTCGGCCTCGGTGTCGCGCACGATCATGTGGACGCGCAGCCCGTAATCCAGCGTGCGGCCATGGGCGGCGGCGCGGGCATGGACGTCTTTCATGCGCTGTTCCAACATGTCTTTGGTTTCCGGCCACATCAGATAGACGTCGCATTGCGCACCACAAAGTTCCAGCGCATCCGGCGAATAGCCGCCGAAATACAGCAGCGGGCCACCGTTTTGTTGATAGGGGCGGGCTGGGTCGGTTGTCAGCTTGCTGATCTGGTAGATGTCGCCGTCATAGCTGACCTCATCCTGTGTCCAGCATTTGCGCAGGATTTCCACAACTTCATGGCTGCGTTTATAGCGGTATTTGCTATCCGCAACCTCGCCCGGGAAATCGGAGCTGATGACGTTCAGCGTCAGCCGACCCTTTAGCATGTGGTCCAGCGTCGCGATTGTCCGCGCGAGCATGATGGGCTGCACTTCACCGCAGCGGATCGCGGCGAGGAAATTGATCTTGTCTGTCAGCGGCGCCATGCCTGCGACGAAGGACAATGTGTCCTGACCCACCTGATAGGATGAAGGCGCAAGGATATTGCGGAAACCCTGTGCTTCGGCAGTCAGGGCGATGTCGCGGCAATGGTCCCATGATGATCGCAGATCACCGTCCGGCACGCCGAGGAATTGGTAATCATCCGAACATAATGCGGAAAACCAAGATACCTCTGCCGCGTCAAGATCGGCGCTGGTGACTGGCACGACGGTCATTGATTCCCCTCCCAAGTGATCGCTGATTGCACTTGCGTAGCACGCCAAATCATGTGCAACAATAGTGTATCAATTTTATGGCGCGCCGGGGAGGGGCTGGCCATGGCGACAACTTCAGCCTTGCCGAAATTCGTGCAGGTCAGCGAAATGCTGATCCGCGAGATTGCCGCCGGTCATCTGCTGGACGGCGCTCGCCTGCCGCCGGAACGCGAGATGGCCGAGGATCTTGGGATTGCGGTCGGGACATTGCGCAAGGCTTTGGCCGATGTGGAATCCAAGGGTTTGCTGGAACGCGTGCAAGGGTCGGGCAATTATGTGCGCCACCGCGAAGAGGTGGATTCGGTCTATGCGTTTTTCCGGTTGGAACTGAAACGCGGCGGCGGATTGCCTACGGCGCAGGTGCTGTCAGTTGATCTGCTGCCGAAACCAGCCGACGCCCGACCCTTTGGCGATCATGCGATGGGGCACCGGATCAGGCGGTTGCGATCTTTGGGCGGCACGGTCATCGCGGTCGAGGAAATCTGGCTGGATGGCGGGGCCTGCGATGTGATCGGGCCAAATGACCTGCTGGAATCGCTGTATCTGTTCTATCGCGACCGGCTTGGGCTGGTGATTGCCGCCGCCGAGGACCGGATCGGTGTTGCCGCTTTGCCCGACTGGACGCCTGATGCCTTTCATCTGCAGGCAGGCACCATGACCGGATATATCGAGCGCAATTCATATCTTGCAGGCCGTGTGCCTGTCGAGTTTTCGCGCACATGGTTCGATGCGGACCGTGCGCAATATATTTCACGCATGGGAAAAGGGTGATCGACTTGCAAATGGTGAACTACGGATTGGTCGGCTGCGGCATGATGGCCCGCGAACATATCCAGAATATCAATCTGTTGCCGCATGGGCGGGTCAGCGTTGTCTATGATCCAGTGCCGGAACTGGCGCAGGCGGCAGCGGAATTGGCGGGTGGCGCACATATCGCGGTCAGTCTGGATGATTTGCTGGCGTTTGTGGCGCTTGATGCGGTTGTGATTGTTAGCCCTAACCACCTGCATGTGCCGCACTTGCAGCAGATCGTCGCGAGACGGCCCCTGCCTATTCTGTGCGAAAAGCCGATCTATACCGACCCCGCAGAGGCACCTTTGCTGGATGCCCTGTTTGCCGATTATCCGCACCCCGTCTGGGTTGCGATGGAATACCGCTACATGCCGCCCGTCGCCGCGCTGATCGCGCAGGCAGAGGCCGCGACAGGGGGCGTCAAGATGCTGACGATCCGCGAACACCGCTTTCCGTTTTTGTCCAAGGTCGGTGACTGGAATCGCTTCAACGCAAATACCGGTGGCACGCTGGTCGAAAAATGCTGCCATTT
>PUNR01000047.1 GCA_003551805.1 Loktanella sp. | reverse complement strand
CGTCGAATCCCTGAATGGTTGCGCCATGCTCCGGCGCCGTCCGTGCAGGGTTTCGCGACCCTTGCCGGAACCGAGGCTGTCGCGCGCGGAATCCTGATATCGGTCTTTCCACTGGCGATGTATAACGCGCTGCAGGATGCGCAGGTTATATCCGAGGCGTATTTCATCATCGGGCTGGTGTCGTTGGTCACAGGGTTGATGGTGCCCTTTGTGATCCGTTTCCTGCCTCGGCGCTGGGTCTACCTGATCGGGGCCAGCCTGTTCGTGATCGGATCACTGCTGGCGGCCACGGGGTCACCTATGGCGGTCGTGCTAGGCTTGGGCCTGAACACGTTGTCCACCGTTATCACCTTTGTCTGCTTTAACGCCTATGTGATGGACTACATCGCCAAGATCCAATTGGGCCGCTGCGAAACATCGCGGATGTTCTACAGCGCAGCAGGCTGGACAATCGGCCCGGCGCTTGGCGTGACTCTGTACAGCTGGTGGCCGCCCGTGCCGTTCTTTGTCGCCGCCTTTGCCGCAGCGGTGATGCTGGGGTTATTTTTGTGGATGCGGCTTGGCAACGGCAAGCTGATCACAAAAAGCAAGCGCCCACCCACCAATCCGCTGGCATTTCTGCCGCGCTTTGCGGCACAACCACGGCTGATCGCAGGCTGGCTATTCGCGGTGATCCGGTCGGGGGGGTGGTGGGTCTATATCGTTTATCTGCCGATATTCGCGATTGAAAACGGGCTGGGCGACCGGATCGGGGGGATCGTGTTGTCGATGTCCAACGCGGCGCTGTTCGTGACACCCTTGATGCTGCGCTGGATGCAGAAACGATCGATCCGGCAGGCGGTGCGCACGGGGTTTGCGATGTCGGGGGTCTTGTTCATACTGGCGGGTGTCGCCGCAGGATGGCCTTGGGTCACGGTGCTGGCGCTGGTAGGCGGGTCGTTCTTTCTGATCCTGCTCGATGTATCAGGCGGCCTGCCGTTCCTGTTGGCCGTCAAACCGTCAGAACGCACAGAGATGGCCGCTGTTTACGCCAGCTTCCGCGATGTTGCCGGTATCCTGGCACCGGGGACAGCGTGGCTGGTTTTGCTGGCCTTGCCGGTCTCTGGCGTTTTCGCGGCATCGGGGATCAGCTTGGCGGCGGCTTGGGCCTTGTCAGGCAAGGTGCATCCGCGCCTTGGACAGGCACGGATCAGGCTCGCACCGGCAGAATAATCAGATATCAAGCGTGCCTAGCAAGGTTTTCAAAGTCTTGCGCTGCGCATCTGTCCAATCAGACCGCTTGCCGCGAAACAGCGTCGCCTGACTAGCATGGATCAGCCCGTCCGACAGGATTTTGAGCCCGTTGGCGCGCAGGGTTTCCCCGGTGGATGTGATATCGGCAATCGCCTCGGCGGTTTCGTTTTTCACCGTGCCCTCGGTCGCGCCCTGACTGTCGATCAGCTGATAATCCGCAACACCTGCATCGCGCAGGAAATCACGGACCAACCGGTGGTATTTCGTGGCAATCCGCAGCCGGAAACCGTGCTTGGCCCTGAAGGCCGCAGCGACAGCGTCAAGATCATCAAGCGTGTCCACGTCCACCCACGCCTGCGGCACCGCGATCACCAGATCAGCCCCGCCAAAGCCCATCGGCGCCAGTACCGTCACCCGCCGGTCCCAGTTCACCAGCTTTTCGCGCACCAGATCGGACCCGGTAACGCCCAGCTGGATATTGCCAACCGCCAATTCACGCGGAATTTCTCCCGCAGAAAGCAAGACCAACTCGACCCCGTCAATCCCGTCGACGGCACCTGCATATTCGCGCTCTGATCCTGCTTTGCGCAAGGTCACGCCGCGCGCGCCGAACCAGTCGAATGTCTTTTCCATCAGCCGCCCCTTGGACGGCACCCCAAGTTTCAGCATTTGCCCACCTCCAGCACCAGATCTGGCCGGATCACGCCGCCCACCGCAGGCACAGCGCGCCCCTGCCCCAGCCGCGCGGTCAGCGCATCATAGCGCCCGCCTGTGGCAATCGGCGGTAGTTCGGGCCGGTCACTGGCATAGAAACCAAAAACGAACCCGTCGTAATATTCCAGACTGGTCCGGCCATAGCTGCCTTCGAATTCCAGCGTGTCAACGTCGATACCGCGTGCGGATAATGCGTTCAACCGCGCCTCCATCCGGCGCACAGCACCGCTGATCGCGGGCATATCAACGGCAATATCGCGCAACACACTCAGCGCATCGGTGCTGGTGGCGCGCAGGCCCAGTATCGCATCAATCAGCGCAATTTCATCCAAGGCAAGCGGCTTTGCCTGCGCATCAGCCCGCAAAGCGGCGATGCGCGCGGCAACCTCGGCCCGGCTGCGCAGGCCGATATTCGCACCAGCCGCCACAAACGGATCAGCGGCATTCAACAAAGCGGCACGCAAAGGCGGCACCTCGCCCGACCCATAGCGGCGCAACAGCGCACGAAACCGCGCTGGTCGCCAGATGTGGCGGAGCAAGGCCGCCTTACGGTCATCGGTCGTGCGCAGGCCGCGCACAGCCGCCATCAAGACGCCCATGTCGCCGGTGGCGGCGCGCAGTGGTATTCCTGCCAGACCTTGCGCGATAACGGCGAACACTTCGGCATCAGCGGCGGCGGGGTTCTGGCCGTCAAAGACCTCGTATCCGACCTGCGTGAATTCATTGGCGCGGGTTTCGTCGATTTCCTGCTTGCGAAAAACCTTGCCGGAATAGGTATAGCGCGCGGGGTCGGCATAGGTTTCCATATGCATCTGTACGACAGGCACGGTGAAATCAGGGCGCAAGACCATTTCCCCGCGCAACGGGTCGGCGGTCAGGTAGGCGCGGGCGCGGATGTCTTCGCCATAAAGATCAAGCAGCAGATCGGCGGATTGCAGGACATCGGCCTTGACCACCACTGCGCCTTGCGCGGCAAAATGATCGCGCAGGCGGCGCGCCTCTTTCAAGGTTGCAGGCGAAGTCGGCATCAGGCTTGCCCATCCAGAATAGCGCGGACACGTGCGACCATCTGATCGCGCGGCACAGCATATTGGCTGGGGCGGTCTTTCCATTCTTCCAGCGTCGCATTCTGCGCAATCTGTGCACCAAGCACCAGATCCTTGATCTGCACAATTCCCTGATCGAATTCGTCGCTTCCGGCGATGATCGCAACGGGGGATGCGCGTTTATCAGCGTATTTCAACTGATTGCCAAAGTTCTTGGGATTGCCAAGATACACCTCTGACCGGATACCCGCATTGCGCAATTCGGCGACCATGGTCTGGTAATCCGCCATCTTTGCACGGTCCATCACGGTCACGATGACAGGCCCGACAGCTTTGCTGTCAATCCGTCCGGTGGCGCGCAAAGCGGCCAGCAAACGGTCTACGCCAATGGACACGCCCGTAGCCGGCACCTCTTGCCCGGTAAAACGCTTGACCAGATCGTCATAACGACCGCCACCGGCAACAGAGCCGAAATTGCGCGGACGGCCCTTTTCATCGGTGACCTCGAATGTCAACTCGGCCTCATAGACGGGGCCGGTATAATACCCGAGGCCACGCACAACCGAAGGGTCGATGATGATACGGTCGGGGCCGTAGCCTTGTGCTGTCAACAGGGCTGCAATTTCTTCGAGTTCTGCCACACCTGCGACGCCGACAGGCGATCCTGTGACCAGTTCCGACAAACGTGCCACTGTCGCAGCCCCCGTGTCGCGCTTGGCTTCCATGAAACCGATGACTACGTCAGCCTGCGCCTCACTTAGCCCCGCACCTTTGGTGAAATCACCACTCTCGTCCTTGCGGCCTTCGCCCAGCAGGGCACGCACACCGGTGACACCCAGCCGGTCCAGCTTGTCAATCGCACGCAATACGATCCCGCGTTCGGCTTCTTTGTCATCCCCCGACAGACCCGCCACCTCTAGCACACCGTTCAGCACTTTGCGGTTGTTGACGCGGATCACATAGTCACCGCGCGCAATCCCCACCTCTTCCAGACAATCGGCCAGCATCGCGCAAATCTCGGCATCGGCGGCGACACTGGCCGCCCCCACCGTATCGGCATCGCATTGATAGAATTGCCGGAACCGCCCCGGACCCGGCTTTTCATTGCGCCAAACCGGACCCATCGCATAGCGACGATAGGGGCTGGGCAGATCGTTGCGGTATTGCGCGGCCACACGCGCCAGGGGTGCAGTCAGATCATATCGCAACGCCAGCCAGTCCGCATCTTCCTGCCAGGCGAAAACACCCTCGTTGGGACGGTCCACATCGGGCAGAAACTTGCCCAAAGCCTCGACCGTTTCAACGGCAGAGGTTTCCAGCGCATCAAACCCGTAACGATGATAGACAGCCGCGATCTTGTGCAGCATTGCGGCACGTTCGGTCACATCCGCGCCGAAATAATCCTGAAACCCCTTGGGCGTCACTGCCTTCGGGCGGGGTTGCTTTTTGTCATTGGCCATCGCGATGTCCCTTTGCTTTGGCGCCGTTTACCCCGCCAATGTCACAGGGGCAATGCAGTGCAACCCTGCGCCAAACGTCCTTTCGCTTCTTATTTCCAAAAATACTCAAAGCACAACCGCGCCACAGGCTTTGCGCGGGCGCCAAGGCGGTGTATCAGGCGCCATGACCACACGCGAAACCCTCGAAGAAAAAATCGCCCATCTGACGCGCAGCGTCGATGATCTGTCCGATATTGTCGCGCGTCAGGACAAAGAACTTGCCTTGCTGACGCGCCGTGTCACCTTGCTGATCGAACGGGAAATGTCGCGCGATCAAGATGCTGGCAACAGCGTGGCCTTTACCGATCAGCGCCCGCCGCACTGGTAGGGTGGATCATGATCCACCTTACGCGTCTTCGACCTCGATCACGCCACCCAGACTGCGCAAAGCACCCTTGATCTGCGGATTTATCGGAAAAGGCTCGCCCAGATCCAGTTCGACCTCGCCGGGCAGATCGTCGCCCATCAGGCAGACAAAAACCGACCCGCGCGCCGCACGCACACCGTCACGCGCAGCATTGGCCAGAATACTGGCAACCGTCGCAATCGCATCGGGCCGGTCGATAAACACCCGCAGCCCCGCCGACCCTGCATCCGCCACCACAGAATCAATCGGCGACACCGACCGGCCCAGCAGCTTGAGCTGGTCCGCCTCTAGCGTCGCTTCGCATTGCAGCACGATCTGCGATCCTGTCTCAAGATGTTCGCGGGCAAGTTCCAGCGTGTCCGAAAACATCGTGACTTCATATTGCCCCGTGGGATCGGACAATTGCACAAAGGCAAACCGGTTACCGCGCGCCGATTTGCGTTCCTGCCGTCCGGACACTGTGCCAGCCATCTTCACAATCGCCGCCCCCTTGGCAGCGCGCGCGATCACCTCGTCCAGCGTCATCACCTGCTTGCGCTTGAGCGCCGACATGTAATCATCCAGCGGATGGCCGGACAGATAGAAACCGATGGCCTTGAATTCCTCAGCCAGCCGTTCCGCAGGCAGCCAGTCATCGCCAAAGGCCAGACGCGGTTCGGGCAGATCCTCGCCGGCGTCGCCGAATAGCGATACTTGATTGGATGATTTCTGGTCGTGGATCGCCGCCGAATACGCCGTCAGCGCATCAAGCGATTGCATCACCCGCCGCCGGTTCGTGTCCAGCACATCGAACGCCCCTGCCCGTGCGAGCATTTCCAGCGACCGTTTGCCGACGCGTTTCAGATCGCAGCGTCGCGCGAAATCAAACAAGTTGACGAAAGCCTTGTCGCCGCGCCCCGCAACAACCAGTTTCATCGCCTCGACGCCGACATTCTTCAGCGCGCCCAGCGCATAGACCAGTTTCTGGTCCTGCACGTCGAACATCGCCTGCGACCGGTTCACACAAGGCGGGATGTAACCGATCCCCAGCCCCTTTTTCACCTCTTGGAAATAGACGCCAAGCTTGTCGGTCAGATGGATATCACAATTCATCACACCGGCCATGAATTCGACCGGATGATTGGCCTTCAGCCAAGCCGTTTGATAGCTGACGACGGCATAAGCGGCGGCATGCGATTTGTTGAACCCGTAGTTGGCGAATTTTTCCAAAAGGTCGAAGACCTCGCGCGCCTTTTTCGGCTCGACCCCGTTAGCCTTGGCACCGGCCTCGAATTTGGGGCGTTCCTTGGCCATTTCCTCGGCGATTTTCTTACCCATCGCGCGGCGCAACAGGTCCGCGCCGCCAAGGCTGTAGCCCGCCATGACCTGCGCGATTTCCATCACCTGTTCTTGATAAACGATGATGCCCTGCGTTTCCGCCAGAATATGGTCGATCGATGGATGGATCGATTCCAGTTCCTTGATCCCGTTCTTCACCTCGCAATAGGTGGGGATATTTTCCATCGGGCCGGGACGGTACAGCGCCACCAACGCCACGATATCCTCGATACAGGTCGGCTTCATGCGCTTGAGCGCATCCATCATGCCCGAGCTTTCGACCTGAAACACCGCGATGGTCTTGGCGCTGGCATAAAGCGCATAGGATTTGGTATCGTCCAGCGGGATCGCCCCGATGTCATATTCAAACCCCACAGGCGGCTGATACAGCACATCGCCATCGGCGGCGACATTCAGGCTGCGCCCAGCCTTGCGGATCAGTTCGACCGCATTCTGGATCACGGTCAGGGTTTTCAGGCCCAAAAAGTCGAACTTGACCAGCCCCGCCTGTTCAACCCATTTCATGTTGAATTGCGTCGCGGGCATGTCGGACCGCGGATCCTGATACAAAGGTACCAGTTCATCCAGCGGCCTGTCGCCAATCACCACACCGGCGGCATGGGTGGACGCGTTCCGCAGCAAGCCTTCGACCTGTTGCGCATATGTCAGAAGCCGCTGCACGACCTCTTCATTCTTGGCCTCTTCGCGCAGGCGGGGTTCGTCGGCCAGCGCCTTTTCGATGCTGACGGGTTTGACCCCTTCGACGGGGATCATCTTGGACAAACGATCCACCTGACCGTAAGGCATCTGCAACACGCGGCCCACATCGCGTACGGCGGCCTTGGACAACAGCGCACCGAAGGTAATGATCTGGCCCACCTTGTCGCGACCGTATTTGTCCTGCACGTAGCGGATCACCTCTTCGCGCCGGTCCATGCAAAAGTCGATGTCAAAATCGGGCATCGATACGCGTTCAGGGTTCAAGAACCGTTCGAACAGCAGCGAATATCGCAAAGGGTCCAGATCGGTAATCAACAGCGCATAGGCGACAAGCGAGCCAGCACCCGACCCCCGCCCCGGCCCGACCGGAATGCCATTATCCTTGGCCCATTTGATGAAATCGGCCACGATCAGGAAATAGCCGGGGAAGCCCATGCCCTCGATGATGCCCAACTCAAATTCGAGCCGCTTTTCGTAATCCTCGACAGGGGCGGCATGGGGGATCACCGCAAGGCGTGCCTTCAGCCCTTCCTGTGCCTGACGGCGCAATTCGGCGACCTCGTCATCAGCGAACTTCGGCAGGATCGGCGCGCGTTTGTAGGTTTTGAACGCGCAGCGGCGGGCAATCTCGATTGTGTTCTCCAAAGCCTCGGGCAGGTCGGCAAACAGCGTCGCCATTTCGCGCGGTGATTTGAAATAATGCTGCGGTGTCAAACGGCGGCGGGGTTCCTGTTGGTCGACATAGGCACCATCCGCAATGCAGATCAGCGCATCATGCGCTTCATACAAGGCGGATTTGGGGAAATAGACATCGTTTGTTGCAACCAGCGGCAGGCCCTTGGCATAGGCCATCTCGATATGACCACGCTCTGACAGACGTTCTGCCTCTGGCAGGCCACCGTCGCCGGGGTGGCGCTGCAATTCGACATAAAGCCGTTCAGGATAGATCGACGCCATCTGATCCAACAGCAAATCTGCCTTTGGCTGCTGACCGTGTCGCAGCAAGCGCCCGATGGGGCCGTCTGGGCCGCCGGTCAGACAGATCAGGCCAGCGCTGTATTGCGCCAGTTCTTCAACCGTGACCTGCGGCAATTGTCCGGCGGCATCCAGATAGGCGCAGGAATTCAGCTTCATCAGGTTCAGATAGCCCGCCTCGTTCTGCGCCAGCAGCACGATGGGCGCAGGGGCTTCGGGGCGCTTGCCCGGGTCCGGTGTGGCGTATGTCAGATCAAGCTGGCAGCCAATGATCGGCTGCACACCGGCCTTGGACGCATATTCGGAAAATTCCAGCGCGCAGAACATGTTATTGGTATCGGTCACGGCGACCGCAGGCATGCCCATCCCCGCCGCGAGAGGCGCGAGCGATTTGACCGGCACCGCCCCTTCCAGCAAGGAATATTCGGTATGGGTGCGCAGGTGGATGAATCGGGGATGATCTGTCATTAGCCAAGGGTAGCGGATGGGCGCGCAGGCACAAGGCCGTCCGGGCATGCTGGCTTGACTTGGAACACCATCACCTGACACTGAAACGCATGACGGACAAACTCGATTCCTTCTTTGGCGCTATGGCAGACCCGACACGGCGGGCGGTCTTGCAGCGCCTTGCCGCAGGCCCGGCAAGCGTGAGCGAATTACACAAACCGCATAAAATGGCACTGCCTACATTCATGCGACACCTCAAGGTGCTTGAAGATT
>PUNR01000057.1 GCA_003551805.1 Loktanella sp. | reverse complement strand
GCCACGATTGACGTGGATGACGAATATACCGGCGCTGTTGTCGAAAAACTGACCGGCCCGCGCAAAGGCGAACTGGTCGAGATGAAACCAGCCGGCGCCGGCAAGACCCGCATCATCGCGCATGTGCCGTCGCGTGGCTTAATCGGCTATCACGGTGAATTCCTGACCGATACGCGCGGTTCGGGCATCCTGAACCGTTTGTTCCACGGCTGGGCGCCTTACAAAGGCAAGATTCAGGGTCGTCGTCAGGGCGTGTTGATTTCCATGGAAAACGGCACCTCGGTCGCGTTTGCGCTGTGGAAACTGGAAGATCGCGGCAAGTTCTTTATCGGTGCGCAAGAGGCGGTTTATACCGGCATGATCATCGGCGAACATAGCCGCGACAATGATCTTGAGGTGAACCCGCTGAAGGGTAAACAGCTGACCAACGTCCGCGCCTCTGGCACGGATGAGGCAGTGCGCTTGACCACGCCCGTCACCATGTCGCTGGAACAGGCGATTGCCTATATCGACGATGACGAACTGGTCGAAGTGACGCCAAGTGCGATCCGTCTGCGCAAGCGCTATCTTGATCCGAACGAACGCAAGCGGCATTCGCGCAGCGCCTGATCTGCGCCAAGCTTTGCATTTTCGCACAGGGCAGTCCGCATGGACTGCCCTTTTGCTATTTATGCAGAGGCGCTACATCTTTCCTAACAAAGGAGGATGACAATGCGTAAATTACAGACCCAAGGGGTCCACCATATCACCATCACCGGCGCTGACCGGCAATCAACCATCGATTTCTGGGAAGGCGTGCTGGGCATGCCCTTTGTCTTTGACCAGCCTAACTTGGACGATCCGTCACAGGGGCACCTTTACTTTGATCCCGGCGACGGGCGGCTGATCACAGTCTTTACGTCCGAAGACCGCAAACCCGAACGTAAGTCTGTCGATCAGGGACAGGGCTATTTGCACCATCTGGCGTTCAATGTGTCCAAGGTGACATTTGATCAACTGGTCGCACGTCTGAAAGAACGCGGCATCCCCAATTCCGGCCCCAAGGACCGCGGGTTCATGGATTCGATCTATTTCAAAGATCCGGTGGGCATGTTGATCGAACTTGCCAGCTATCGTTTTGAACCGCCCGCAGGCATGACCCATACCGATGTGCTGCACCGCGCCCATCTGATCCGCGTCAAGGCGGGTGACAAAAACATCGACACGGTGCATCTGGCCGAAGCGATCGAAGATCTGATCGCCGAAAGCACCAACAGCCTGTCAGATCATTGAAAAAGGGGCGCGGTTTTGCACCGCGCCTTTTTTATTCTGTGACTTCGACAACCAGCAATTCACGCTCTGACGCGCCGCGCGCGTGGTCGAGTGCGGCCTGATAAGCCGCCGAATGATAACAAGCGACCGCATCTTCGACGGACGCGAAACGCGCGACAACATTGCGCGGGCGTTCCTTGCCTTCCAGCTGCACATAGCGTCCGCCACGCGCGATGAAGGTGCCGCCATGGTCGGCAATGGCGGGACCGGCCAGTTCGGCGTATTTCTTGTAAGCCACGTCATCGGTGACGGTGACATGGGCGATCCAGAGGGCGGTCATGACAGGTTCTCCAACAATGTTTTTGCAGCGACGATGGCGGCATCAGCGTTGGCGGCAGATGCCCCGCCGCCTTGCGCCATATCAGGACGGCCACCGCCACCTTTGCCACCAAGTTCAGGGGTGACGGCGCGCAGGATATCGACGGCAGAGACGCGACCAGTCAGGTCAGCGGTGACGCCGACAGCGACCGCGGCCTTGTCGCCGGTATCGGCGATCAAGAGGACGACGCCACTGCCGATTTCGGATTTGATCCCGTCAATCAGCGATGGCAGGTCTTTGCCGGTCACGCCGGACAGCACCTGCGCTTGAAAAGCGACGCCATTGACCGTTTCCGCAGGCGCGCTGCCTTTGGCACCGCCGCCCATCGCAAGGTCGCGGCGCAATTGGGCGACTTCATTGGCCAGTGCGCGGCGTTCGTCCATCAGCGCCTTCACCCTGTCAGCCACGTCGCTGGTAGGTGCTTTCAACACCGCCGCCACATCGGCCAGTCGCTGATCCTGCGCGCGCAGGTAATCAAGTGCTGCCTGCCCTGTCAGCGCCTCGATCCGGCGGACACCGGCGCTGGAGGCTGTATCGCCAAGCGCCACAAACGCCCCGATTTCACCCAGCTGGCGCACATGCGTACCACCGCAAAGTTCAAGCGAATATGTATCGCCAGTGGCACCCTTGCCCGAGCCAGGTTGCTGGCCCATCGACACAACGCGCACTTCATCACCGTATTTTTCCCCGAAAAGCGCCTGCGCGCCCATCGCGCGGGCATCATCGGGGGTCATGATACGGGTGCTGACCTTGCTGTTTTGCCGGATCAACGCATTCACGTCGCGTTCGATCTGCGTCAGTTCAACAGCATTCAGCGCCTTGGTATGGCTGAAATCAAACCGCAGCCGGTCGGGTGCGTTCAACGACCCGCGCTGCGCGATATGATCGCCCAGACGTTCGCGCAAAGCCTCGTTCAGCAGGTGGGTGGCCGAATGGTTGGCCTGAATCGCTGCACGACGTGCCGGATCAACGCGCAAAGCCGCCCCCTGCCCGACAGCAATCGTCCCGTCCGTTACCTTGGCAAAATGGATGAATACCCCCGCCACTTTCTTTGTATCGGTGATCTGCGCCGTGCCGGTGTCGGTCTGCAACAGGCCCGCATCACCGACCTGCCCGCCAGATTCAGCATAAAATGACGTCTGGTTCAGCACAATCTGGACGTCGCCGCCTGCCTCTTTCACCATCGCACCATCGGCGACCAGCGCTTTGATCTGGCCTTCGACATCAAGCGAATCGTAGCCCAGAAAATCGGTAACACCCGCCTGGTCGGCGACATCGAACCAGATAGCACTATCCGCAGCCTCGCCCGTGCCAGACCAAGCGGCGCGCGCCTTGGCCTTTTGTTCGGCCATCGCGGCATCAAACCCGTCGGTGTCGACCGCACGGCCTTTTTCCCGCAAGGCATCCTGCGTCAGATCAAGCGGAAAGCCATAGGTGTCATATAGCTTGAACGCCGCCGCCCCTGGCAGCGCTGCATCCTCGGGCAACCCCGCCAACTCATCGTCTAACAGCTTTAGCCCGCGATCGAGCGTTTGTTTGAAACGGATTTCTTCGTTTAGCAGCGTTTCTTCGATCAACCGCTGGCCTTGGCCCAATTCGGGATAGGCCTCGCCCATCTGGCGGACAAGGGCGGGGACCAGCCGGTGCATCACAGGATCTTTCGCACCAAGCAAATGCGCGTGGCGCATTGCACGGCGCATGATCCGGCGCAAAACATAACCGCGGCCTTCGTTTGAAGGCAGCACACCTTCTGCGATCAGGAACGACGTGGACCGCAAATGGTCCGCAATGACGCGGTGGTGCGTGTTACCGGGGCCGTCAGGGTCAGAGGATGTTGCATGTGCCGACGCCTCGATCAGCGCGCGCATCACGTCGGTATCGTAATTGTCGTGCTTGCCCTGCAACAGCGCACCGATCCGTTCCAGACCCATGCCGGTATCGATCGATTGCATGTCAAGCGGGCGCATCGAGCCATCTTCGAATTGTTCGTTCTGCATGAAGACGACGTTCCAAATCTCGATGAACCGGTCGCCGTCTTCTTCGGCCGATCCGGGGGGGCCGCCCCAGATGTGATCGCCGTGGTCATAGAAAATCTCGGTGCAGGGACCACAAGGGCCGGTCGGGCCCATCCGCCAGAAATTGTCATCGGTGGGGATGCGGATGATCCGGTCCTCGGCCACGCCGATTTTGCGCCACAGGTCGAACGCCTCGTCATCAGTATGGTAAACTGTGGTCAGCAGGCGGTTTTTGTCGATACCGAAATCTTTGGTCAACAATTCCCAAGCAAAGGGGATCGCATCAGATTTGAAGTAATCGCCAAAGCTGAAATTCCCCAGCATTTCAAAAAACGTATGGTGCCGGGCCGTATACCCGACATTGTCCAGATCGTTATGCTTGCCGCCTGCGCGCACGCATTTCTGGCTGGTTGTGGCACGTGAATAGTCACGTGTTTCGACCCCGGTGAACAGGTTTTTGAATTGTACCATACCTGAGTTGGTAAACATCAGGGTCGGGTCGTTGCGCGGCACCAAAGGGCTCGACGGGACAATCCGGTGATCCTGTTTTTCAAAATAGTTCAAAAAGGTAGAACGGATATCAGCAAGGCTGGTCATGGCGCACTTTCACAGCAAAATCTTTGATCAGCAGCACAGATAGCTGTGCTGCGTAACACTGTCCACCGATAGACCTAAGATCGCCCCGAAATCCCCACCTTCTTTTTTCCCAAAGTACTCCCGCCGGAGGCAGCGCAACAATGCTGCGCCGCCACCAACCGGATCAGCACGCCTAGATTTCGACGATATCATCATCGGTGGCGCTATCGGTATCTTTCATCGCAAAATCCAGACCATGGGCGGCACGGATCTTGTCCTCGATCTCGTTGGCGATCTTGGGGTTTTCTTTCAGGAACACTTTGGAGTTTTCGCGCCCCTGCCCGATCCTTTCGTCACCATAGCTGAACCAAGCACCAGATTTGTCGACCACGCCGGCCTTGACGCCCAAATCGAGCAGCTCACCGGTTTTGGAAATGCCTTCGCCATACATGATGTCGAACTCGACCTGCTTGAAAGGCGGTGCCACCTTGTTCTTGACCACTTTGACCCGCGTCGCGTTGCCCACCACCTCGTCACGGTCCTTGATCGCGCCGATGCGGCGGATATCAAGGCGGACAGATGCATAGAATTTCAACGCATTGCCGCCTGTCGTGGTTTCGGGGCTGCCGAACATCACACCAATCTTCATGCGGATCTGGTTGATGAAAATCACCATACAGCCGGACCGGTTGATCGATCCGGTCAGTTTGCGCATCGCCTGGCTCATCAATCTTGCGTGCACGCCGACCGAACTGTCGCCCATATCGCCTTCTAGCTCGGACTTCGGTGTCAGGGCGGCAACAGAATCGACCACCACTAGCGACACAGCGCCGGACCGTACCAACGTATCGACGATTTCCAGTGCCTGTTCGCCCGTATCAGGCTGCGAGATCAGCAATTCATCCAGATTCACGCCAAGCTTTTTGGCATATTGCGGGTCCAGCGCATGTTCCGCATCGACAAAGGCGCAAATGCCACCTTTCTTCTGCTCTTCCGCGATGGAATGCAGCGTCAGCGTGGTTTTACCCGACGATTCCGGACCATAAATCTCGATCACGCGGCCTTTGGGCAGGCCGCCAATCCCCAAAGCAATGTCCAGACCCAGCGAACCGGTCGATGTCGCCTCGATCTCGGGCATCTGGTTCTGGCCACCCAGCTTCATGATCGAACCTTTGCCAAACTGGCGTTCGATCTGTGCCAAGGCGCTTTCCAGTGCCTTTTCCTTGTCTGCGGTTTTCTTGTCCATCATTTTCAAAAGATCTGCCGTTGCCATTACCCTGCCCTTATTCCATGCGCCCCGCGAAGGGGCAATCAAAGCTTTGTTCGCCTAATGTTCCATACTACATGAGATCAAAACAGGAACATTGCAAGATCTATTTGCATCTTCACTTCTAACAGCCAG
Source organism: Loktanella sp. (assembly GCA_003551805.1). Lineage (GTDB taxonomy): Bacteria > Pseudomonadota > Alphaproteobacteria > Rhodobacterales > Rhodobacteraceae > Yoonia. Next base: position 2,994 of record PUNR01000057.1, on the reverse strand, counting down.
TGGTTAAGCAAAAGTTTATACCGTAAAAAGACTGAAGATTACCAAAGGATGCGTGCAAATGCTTGTTTTCTGGAAAGAAAACCTTGTTTTACTGGCAGTTCCGAAAACCGGTTCAACCGCATTAGAGGGCGCATTGGCCCCTCGCGCCTCTATGGTTTTGCGCGACCCACCGCATTTGAAACACGCGCCCTGCTATCGCTACAAACGATTCCTGCGGCCATTTTTCGTCCAGGCTGGCGGACAAACGCCCGAACTGATGGCAATTGTCCGTCACCCCGTTGACTGGCTTGGCAGTTGGTATCGCTACCGCACGCGTGATGATTTGATCGGGCATGAAAACAGCACGCGCGGGATCAGTTTTGATGACTTCGTGCTGGAATATTGCAAAGGTGAGCCTGCCCCTTTTGCCAGCGTCGGGTCACAGGACAAATTCCTGCGGATCAATGGCGGGGTTATCGGTGCCGAACACCTGTTCCGCTACGAGGCTTGGGACAAAATCACGGCCTTTCTGGAAGCAAAACTGAACGTGACACTGGCGCTGAAGCAACAGAACGTCTCGCCTGCGATGCAACTGACACTTTCACCCGATGTGCTGGCACATCTGCACCAAAAACGCAGCGCCGAATTCGGAATCTGGGAAGCAGGGCAAAGCTAGCCAAGCATCTTCATTTTCTTATTTCTGCAAATACTCAAAGAACGGCATCTGTATCAGCACTAGGGTCAGCCCCTTTAAACCCCGTTGCCACAACGAATTTTTCCGAACTATCCGACCGTGACGCCGGTGGTTTGACATTGGCCACCTTGGTAAAGCGCGATTTCAGCAATTTTTGCAAATCGCCCTCTGCCCCGCCTGCCAGCACTTTGGCGACAAACGTGCCGCCTTCGTTCAGCACATCAAAAGCGAAATAGGCCGCCGCTTCGCATAATGCGATAATACGGTTGTGGTCGGTCTGTTTGTGTCCTGATGCCGATGCCGCCATATCAGACATCACCACATCGGCATTGCCGCCCAACCATTCGCGGACCTGGCGGTCGGCATCATCAGCCATGAAATCAAGCTGGTAAATCTCGGCACCCGGAATCGGGTCGACCTCTTGCAGATCGATGCCCAGCACATAGCCCTGTGCCTTGGACGTGCGTTCACCCAAGGCGTTGGCGCGTTTGACCGCGACCTGCAACCAGCCGCCGGGGGCGCAGCCCAGATCGACGATCCGCGCGCCGGGCACCAGAAAGCGGTATTTATCGTCCAGTTCCAAAATCTTATAGGCTGCGCGACCGCGATACCCGTCAATTTTGGCGCGCTTGACATAGGGGTCGTTCAGCTGACGCTGCAACCATTGGGTTGACGACAGCTTGCGCCCACGGGCGGTCTTGACCTTGACGTGCAGGTCGCGCTGTCCGCGTCCAGATGAATTCTTGGTGGTGGGTTTTTTGACCATAACAGGGCTTTACCCCTAAAACGGGGCATCTTCCAAGACCCCATCGGCAGACATCTGGGCATAAAGCAAGCCTTCCCGCAAACCGCGGTCGGCCACAGACAGCCGGTCAGTTGGCCAAAGCCGCATCAGCGCCTGCAAAATCGCGGCCCCCGACATGATCAGCGCCTGCCGGTCCTTGCCGATCCGCGGGTCCGCGCGCCGCCCGTCCGGCCCGAGCGAAACATAGTCGCGGATCACCGCATCGATCTGGTCGGATGTCATGCGCAATCCGTCCACCTTGGTCCGGTCATAGCGTTTCAGCCCCAGATAGCTGGCGGCGACAGTGGTCACCGTGCCGCTGGTGCCGATAATCTGGAACCCCTCACGCGCCTGCGCTGTGGCCGATGGCGCGAAAGCTTCGAGGTTTTCTTCGAAAAACCAGCTCATCAATGCGAAACGCGCAGCGTCGTCATCAACATCGCTGAACTGGTCGCGCAAGGTCGCAACCCCCAAGGGCACAGAAATCCAGTCCACTACTTTTGCAGCAGCAAACGGGCCGGGGTCGGATTTGAAACCGGCATGCAACCGCATGATGGCGCGGGGGCGTTCGCGTTTGGGCACATTGGTCAGATCAATCCAGACCAGTTCGGTAGACCCGCCGCCGATATCGACGACCAGCAATTGTTCGGTGTTCACGCTGACCAAGGGCGCGCAGGATATCACGGCCAGTCGCGCTTCTTCTTCGGGGCGGATGATTTCAAGCTTGAGCCCGGTTTCGCGGCGCACCTGCGCGATGAAATGGCCACCGTTCAACGCGCGGCGGCACGCCTCTGTCGCGACAAGACGCATGCGCTGCACGCCGTGGCGATGCAATTTCTCGCGGCAGATCCGCATGGCCGAAATCGTGCGGTTCATCGATGCGCGCGACAAACGGCCAGTGCTTTCCAAACCCTGTCCCAGCTGGACGGATTTCGAAAAGCTGTCAACGACGTGAAACTGACTGCCTTTGGGCTGGGCAATCAGCATCCGGCAAGAGTTGGTGCCAAGGTCCAGCGCCGCGTAAAGCGTTGCCGGATCGGGCTTTTGTGGCGCGGGGCTATCGACCGCTTTGGGGAACGCGCCCGCACCTTTGGGACGCTTGGGCGTCATTTGTACGCCCTCCATTTCGAGTTACGTCGAAGGTAAGGCGGCACAGGCAACAAGACAAGCCCGATACAGGACTTCTACACTCTTGCGTGAAAATATCGCAGCCCCGCCTGCTGCCGTCGCAGACTGCCTGTTGCATGTCGAAAACCGACGATGGTGACGGTTTTGCGATGTTAGAACCGCAGCACTGGGTCAAAGGGGAATCACATGCCTGACGTTACAATCGTTTACTGGCGCGATATCCCCGCGCAGGTCATCGTCGGGCGCGGGCGGCGCGGCACCAAGCTGCCGCTGCCCGAACGGTTTGAGCAGGCGATCGACCGGGCCGCGATGAAATCAGGCGCTGCAGAATCAGACGATTACATGAGCGGTTTTCGCAAGGCCGACCCCTACCCCGCCGACGGAACCGATGCAGAAGCGGCAGAAACTG
>PUNR01000343.1 GCA_003551805.1 Loktanella sp. | reverse complement strand
GAAACGAAAGAGGCGGCAAAACTGAACCTCGAAACCCGCGCCGAAGCGGTCCGGTATCTGTCGGCAGGTGGTGCCATCGGCATCTTTCCGGGCGGCACGGTGTCCACATCGGCAAAGCCGTTTTCGCAACCGCTGGACCCCAGCTGGCGCAATTTCACCGCCAAGATGATTGCCAAATCTGACGCCGTGGTCGTGCCGATCTTTTTTGAAGGGCGTAACAGCCGCCTGTTCCAGCTGGCCAGCCATTTGCACACAACGCTGCGGATGGGACTGCTGATCCGTGAATTCAAGGCGCGGATCAACAAACCCGTGCGTGTTGTCATCGGCCAGCCCATTCCCGCCGATACATTGCAGGGCCTGAAAAAAGACCCCAAAGCATGCATGGATTTCCTGCGCAAAGCCACCTATGAGTTAAGCCTCAGCCCGCTTGATCCAACCGAGATCGGGCATGAGTTCGAGGATAAATATAAGGTGCGCGATGGCCGTAGGGATATTCGATAGCGGATTGGGCGGATTGACAGTGCTGGATGTCGTGGCAACACGCCTGCCAGAGGTGCCGTTGGTCTATTTCGGCGACAACGCCCATGCCCCTTACGGCGTGCGCACGCCCGACGACATCTATGACCTGACCACCGCCGCCACCCAGCGTTTGTTCGACGCAGGCTGCGATCTGGTCATCCTTGCCTGCAATACCGCCAGCGCTGCCGCACTGCGCCGGATGCAGGAAAGCTGGGTGCCACCGGGCAAACGCGTGCTAGGCGTCTTTGTCCCCTTGATCGAGGCGCTGACCGAACGCCAATGGGGCGACAATTCGCCCCCGCGTGAAGTTGCGGTCAAACACGTCGCCCTGTTCGCCACCCCCGCAACTGTCGCCAGCCGCGCCTTCCAGCGCGAACTGGCCTTCCGCGCCATCGGTGTCGATGTCGAAGCACAGGCCTGCGGCGGCGTCGTCGATGCGATCGAAGACGGCGATATGATCCTGGCCGAAGCTTTGGTGCGGTCTCACGTTGATGCGCTGCAGCGCAAGATGCCCAGCCCTGATGCTGCGGTGCTGGGCTGCACGCATTATCCGCTGATGGAAAAGATATTTCAGGATGCCCTTGGCCCTGATGTCAAAGTCTTTTCCCAAGCTTCACTGGTCGCGGACAGCCTTGCCGATTATCTGACCCGACGACCCGAAATGATCGGCGCGGGCCGCGAAAGCGCCTTTCTGACCACCGGTGATCCGGGCCGTGTGTCCAACCGCGCCACGCAATTCCTGCGCCGCCAGATCACCTTTACCGCCGCATAAAAAGGGGTCCCAACATGACCTATAACATCGCCATTCTGGGCGCGTCCGGCTATACCGGCGCAGAGCTTGTCCGGCTGATCGCCACCCATCCACATCTGCGCATCGCGGCGCTGTCGGCTGACCGCAAGGCAGGCCAACAGATGGCCGATGTGTTCCCGCATCTGCGCCATCTGGACCTGCCCACGCTGGTCAAGGTGGAAGAGATTGATTTTTCGACCATTGATCTGGTCTTTGCTGCCCTGCCGCATGGATTATCGCAGGCTTTGGTCCGTGATCTGCCCGACAGCGTCAAAGTCGTTGATCTGGGCGCTGATTTCCGGCTGCGCGACCCTGCGGAATATGAAAAATGGTATGGTGCCGCCCATGTCGCACCCGAACTGCAGAAAACCGCCGTTTACGGCCTGACCGAATTTTACCGCGACGATATCAAAACCGCGCGTCTGGTCGCCGGCACCGGCTGCAATGCTGCCACCGTGCAATTCGCGCTGCGGCCTTTGATTGCGGGCGGGTTGATTGATCTGGACGATATCATCTGTGACCTGAAAAACGGGATTTCCGGGGCAGGGCGGGCGCTCAAGGAAAACATGCTGTTCACCGAACGCGCCACCGATGCCCAAGGGTATGCCCAAGGCGGCAAGCACCGGCATCTGGGCGAATTCGATCAGGAATTTTCCGCCATCGCCGGTCGCCGCGTCGAAATACAGTTCACGCCGCATCTGGTACCGATCAGCCGTGGCATCCTCGCGTCTTGCTATCTCAAAGGCGATGCATCTGCGATTCATGCCGCGCTTAGCACCGCTTATGCTGATGAACCCTTCATCCATGTGCTGCCTTTTGGCCAATGCCCCGGCACCGGCCATGTGATGGGATCGAACTTCTGTCATATCGGCGTGACATCGGACCGCATATCCGGTCGCGCCCTTGTGGTGGCCACCCTTGACAACCTATGTAAGGGATCATCCGGTCAGGCGTTGCAAAACGCCAACCTGATGCTTGGTCTAAATGAAACGGAGGGGCTGATGTTGGTGCCTGTCTTCCCATGAGCGGTTTGAAAAGCCTCAAGAAACGCCGCCGTGTGCAGGTTGTTTCTATAGCTGGTGCCTGTGTGGCGCTGGTGCTGGTGCTTTTGTGGTTCCTGCCTGCCGACAGTTTCCAGTTCTTCCGCTCTCCGTCCGAGGTGGCAGAGGCACCGCCGATGCCCAATGAACGGTTCCGCATCGGTGGGCTGGTTGAACCGGGCACGCTGATCCGTGGTCAAGGCCAGCAAATCACCTTTGCCGTGACCGATGGCGGTGCATCTATTCCGGTCGTCTATGCCGGTATCCTGCCTGATCTTTTCAGCGAAGGTGAAGGCGTCGTGGCCCAAGGCAACCTGATTGACGGCACCTTTGAAGCCGTTGAAATCCTTGCCAAACACGATGAAACCTACATGCCGACCGAGGTGCTTGACGCGCTGAAGGCGCAAGGGGTCTATGTCGACCCGAACGGTGCCCGAATCTCGCATTAACCTTTTTGTATTATTCTGCCCTCCGATCCAGTCAGAGGGCAGAACATGCAACGTATCACAGACATCGCGAATGAAATCGTCGCCCGTGAAGGCGGCTATGTGAACGACCCCGACGATCCGGGCGGGGCGACCAAATATGGCGTGACCATCCATACCATGCGCCGCCTCGGGCTGGACCTGAACGGCGATGGCAAGGTCGATGCCGCCGATGTCCAGCGCCTTGACCGCACGCAGGCGGTGGCGATCTTTATCGAACACTATCTCCAGCGCCCGCGGATCGACCGCTTGCCGCAGGTCATTCAGGCCAGTGTGTTTGATATGTATGTCAATGCTGGTGCGCAGGCGGTGCGCATCCTGCAACGGCTGCTGGTCGAAATGCGCATCCCCGTCAGCGTCGATGGCGTGATCGGCCCGCAGACGATTGCCGCCGCCACCCGTGCAGCCAATTCTGCCCCCGATCATCTGGCCGACGCCTACGGCATTGCGCGGCGCAATTATTACTACGCCTTGGCCGACCGCAGACCCGCCAGCCGCAAATATGCCCGCAGGCGCAACGGCGGCAAAGGCGGCTGGATCACAAGGGCCGAGGAATTCATTTCCCCCCGCTATCACCTGACAGCGGCGCAACATCAGCAAAGGACAGCATCATGGGGTTGATTTCAGGGATCATGGGGCTGCTTTTCGGCAACAATCGCAATGTGTTGGTCGAAACCGCACAGGTGTTCCGGCCCAATGCCGAAAACACCGCGATCCGCGACGCCGATGCCAAAAGCGAAAGTCTGCAACAATTCGCCACCGAATTCATCCACGCCCGCCACGGGCTGTTCGACCGCCTTGTCGATGCGTTAAACCGCCTGCCGCGCCCGATGCTGGCACTGGGCACGATCTGGCTGTTTACCATGGCGATGGTTGATCCCGTTGCCTTTGGCGCTGGCATGACGGGGTTGGCACTGGTGCCCGAACCGTTGTGGTGGTTGATGGGGGCGATTGTCAGTTTCTATTTCGGCGCGCGCCATCAGGCCAAGGAACAGGATTTCCAGCGCATTCTGGCCGCTGCCGCGTTAAGGCCACCCGCAACGCAACCGCTGCCAGAGGATGTGAACCCTGCTTTACGTGACTGGCAGGCAGCGCATGGAAAATAGCGCGCTGGAAAAGCTCGACGCGCGGCTGCGGATGCTGGAAACCCACAAGGCGGTAGAAAAGGTCCATCGCGACAATGTAGCCACCCGGCTTGGCGCGATCGAGGATACGCTGAAATGGTTGGTCCGGCTGATGGTGGGCGGGATGCTGATGGCCGCTGTCAGCTATGCGGTCCAGGGCGGCTTTGCGCTGTAGCTGTGCCAATATGTATCGCCCATTTGATGATGGGCGCTATTTCAAGATCACGTCTGATGGGGTATCTGGAAACCATGTTAAATGAACTCGCACATTTCGCTTTGATTCTGGCCTTTGGCGTTGCCATCGTCCAGACGATTGTCCCCTTGGTCGGTGCCCATCGTGGCAACGTCGCCTGGATGCGTCTGGCCGAACCCGCCGCCACGATCCAGTTTTTGCTGGTCGGCTTTTCCTTTGCCGCGCTGACATGGGCCTTTATCGTATCCGACTTTTCGCTGCAGCTGGTGTTCATGAATTCGCACACCGACAAGCCGATGATCTACAAGATCACAGGCGTCTGGGGCAATCATGAAGGATCGATGCTGCTGTGGGTGCTGATCCTGACGCTGTTCGGCGCCTCTGCGGGGTGGTTCGGGCAGGGCCTTCCGATGCGTTTGCGCGCAAGGGTGCTGGCGGTACAATCCTCGGTCGGGGTGGCGTTTCTGGCGTTTGTGATCTTCACCTCGAACCCGTTTCTGCGGCTGGAACTGCCACCCTTGAACGGGCGCGATTTGAACCCGCTGTTGCAAGACCCCGGTTTGGCGTTTCACCCGCCGTTTTTGTATCTGGGTTATGTCGGGCTGAGCATGGCATTTTCCTTCGCTGTCGCTGCCCTGATCGAAGGGCGCGTTGACGCCGCATGGGGGCGCTGGGTGCGCCCTTGGACCTTGGCGGCGTGGATGTTTTTGACCGTGGGCATCGCGCTGGGATCGTGGTGGGCCTATTACGAATTGGGCTGGGGCGGTTTCTGGTTCTGGGACCCTGTCGAAAACGCCAGCCTGATGCCGTGGCTGATCGCAACAGCCTTGCTGCATTCCGCAATCGTGGTGGAAAAGCGCGAGGCGTTGAAAAGCTGGACCATCCTGCTGGCCATTCTTGCCTTCGGCTTTTCCCTGCTGGGCGCATTCATCGTCCGGTCTGGCGTGCTGACATCGGTCCACGCCTTTGCAGTTGACCCTGAACGCGGCGTTTTGCTGTTGATGATCCTCGGGTTCTTCTTGGGTGGATCACTGGTGCTTTATGCGTTCCGTGCTTCTGCAATGCAGACGCAGGGCGTGTTTTCAACTGTCAGCCGCGAAAGCGGGCTGGTCTTGAACAACATCCTGCTGGCGGTGTCCTGTTTTGTCGTGTTCATCGGGACAATGTGGCCTTTGGTGACAGAAATGCTGTTCGACCGCACGCTGTCGGTTGGTCCGCCGTTCTTTGACGCGGCATTCACGCCGTTCATGGTCGCGCTGGCAATTGCGCTGCCGCTTGGGTCGATGCTGGCGTGGAAGCGCGGATCATTCGACCGGATGACCAAGGCGATGGCCGGCTGGTTGTTCCTTGCCGTGGCACTGGCCGCACTCGCCTATGCCGTCCAAAGCGGCAATTCCGCACTGGGGCCGATCGGTGTGGCGCTTGGCGTCTGGGTCGTGGGTGGTGCGCTGGCTGATCTGTGGATCCGCGCCGGACGCGATGACCTGCGTGCGAAACTGCGGCGTCTGCGCAACCTGCCGCGCGCTGACTGGGGCAAGGCCACCGCACATATCGGCATGGGTGTGACCATCTTTGCAATCGCGGGCATGCTGGCTTGGGAAAAAGAGGATATCCGCATCGCCAATATCGGCGACCGTTGGGATATGGGCGCGTTTTCGGTGCAACTGGACGCTGTTAACCAGCTGCAAGGGCCGAATTACGTGACCACGATGGCGGATATGTCGATCTGGCGCGGGGATCGTGAACTGTACACGTTGCAACCGGAAAAACGGTTCTATCCCGTCGCCAACATGCCCACGACCGAAGCAGCGATCAGCAACGGGTTCATCCGCGATGTCTATGTCGTGATCGGTGATCCGCAGGTTGATGGTGGCTGGGCCGTGCGGACCTATGACAAGCCCTTTGCCAACTGGATCTGGGGTGGCTGCATCCTGATGGCGTTGGGCGGTCTTTTCTCGTTGTCCGACAGGCGCTTGCGGGTCGGTGCTGCCTCGGCCAAGCCTGCGCGCGCCAATGCGGTGCCTGCGGAATGATCCGGCTGATTGCAATCTTGCTGCTGGTCGCCTCGACCGCGATGGCGGTGGAACCGGATGAAATTCTGGACGATCCCGCGCTGGAACAACGCGCGCGGGCCTTGTCACAGGGGCTGCGCTGTCCGGTCTGCCGCAACGAAAGCATCGACGAATCCAACGCCGAACTTGCCCGTGAATTGCGCATCCTGCTGCGGGAACGGCTGGTTGACGGCGACACCGATCAGGAAGCGGTCGACTTTCTTGTCGCGCGCTATGGCGAATTCGTGCTGTTGCGACCTGACACATCGGGTGTGAATGTGGTCCTGTGGTATGCCGCGCCTGCGATGTTGCTGGTGGCGCTTGGCATCGGTTGGGCCACGATCCGCAGACGTGCCCCGGCACCGACAGCCCTATCCGCCACGGAAAAGGCCGATCTGGAAAAAATCTTGCGTTCGTGACGTGATGTTGCGGTTTCCTGATGGCAACGGTTGCCTAATCTGGCGGTGACACCCTGATAAAAGGACCGCGCCATGGACTACAAAGCCATCACATTAGAGACCCGCAACGATGTGGCGACACTGACGTTGAACCGACCCAACGTGATGAATGCGCTGAACACCCAGATGCGCGCCGAAATCGCCCATGCAGTCAAAGCCGCCGAAACAACAGCGCGTGTTCTGGTGATGACAGGCGCGGGCAAGTCGTTCTGTTCCGGTCAGGATCTGGCCGATGGCGGCAATGCCGCGACGCTGGATCTTGAGGCTACGTTGCGCGACGAATATGTGCCGATGCTCAAGGCGATTTTTGACTGTCGTATCCCGACGATTGCCGCCGTCAACGGACCTGCGGCAGGGGCAGGGGCGAACCTTGCGCTGGCCTGCGATGTGGTCATTGCGTCGGACGCCGCGTATTTCGTGCAAGCCTTCACCCGCATCGGCCTGATCCCTGACGCTGGCGGCACTTATTGGCTGCCGCGTCAGGTGGGTGCGGCCAAGGCGATGGGCGCCGCCCTGTTCGCCGACAAGATCAGCGCAGAGCAGGCGAGCGATTGGGGCATGATCTACGAAGTGGCCCCGGATGACGCCTTTGCCACGCATATCCAGACCCGCGCGGCGCAATTGGCCCAAGGGCCGACAGTAGCCTACCGGCAGCTGAAAAAGGCCATTCGCGGTTCGTTTGAAAACTCGCTTGATGAACAACTGGCACTAGAGGCGCAGTTGCAAGGGCGCTGTGGCCAGACCCATGATTTCAGGGAAGGCGTCGTGGCGTTTCTGGAAAAGCGCAAACCGGTTTACAAAGGGCGCTAGGCGCTGGCCACCTGCGGAAAGGTCAGCGTGACGACCGGCCCATGCGATTGCCAGATTGTATCAGCCGTCCCGTTGCGGATCTCGACAATGCGCGCGATCAGGTCCAACCCCTGACCGCCCGCCCGCCGCGTCGCCATGACCGGCGTGACGCAGGTTTCCGACCAGATGATGATAATCTGCCCGCCCGCGCGTTCGGCGCTAAGCGCGACTGTCCCGCCATGTGCCAGCGCGCCGTGTTTGGCAGAATTGACCGCCAGTTCGCCCACCACTAGCGCGATGGCGTCAGCCTGTCCTTGTGACACCGTGAAAACCCCGATCTTGTCGGTCGAGATGGCGCAACAGGGCGTTGCAAACGGATCGACAAGGGCAGGCAGGAGCGCCGCTATTTCGCAGGGCGTGTCGTTTGACGCGGACAAGGATTGCGCAGCACTGAGCGCGATCAGCCGCGACTGCATGTCTTTGGCGAACATCTCGTTGGTATCATTGCCGCGGGCGAAACCCCTCAGCAGGCTGCCGATCATCGCGTAGGTGTTGCGCAGCCGGTGGCGCATTTCCTCGGCCGCGATCATCAGTGCGCGGCGCTGGTTTTCAGCCGTGGATATGTCGCGCGAAATCGACAGGAAACCTGCATGCTGCCCGTCCACACCTGTCACTGCTGTCACCGTCACAGACCACCAGCGCGGCGTTCCCTTGGCGGTGGGGCAGAAGGCGTCAAACCGGACATCTTTGCCGTCTCTGGCTGCGATCAGCCCGTCGGCGATCTGGTCGCGGGCGGCGTCGGGCCAAAGGCTGCCCCATGGTCGGCCTGCGACATCGTCGAAATCGTCAATTTCCATTGCACACAAACCGTTGGAGTTCATCCAGCGCAATGTGCCGTCAGTCGCAAGCAGTTTGACGCAATCAATGCTTTGATCAAGCACATGGGCTAATGCATCGGCTGAAACTGCGGCATTTTTCAACATCAAACCGTCATCCAATTAAGCTGCGACATATTGTTACAGGAAGGATTACAGATGTTTTGTAACACTTTACAAGCGAAAGTGGCGAAATCCGGGCAATTTTGGCGGGCATGATGCATGCCTTGGCATGCGCTGCCTGACTTTGTGCAACATATAAAAAAGGGCCGCTGGATGCGGCCCTTGATCTGTTAGCGCTTTTCGATGTCCACGTAAT
>PUNR01000389.1 GCA_003551805.1 Loktanella sp. | reverse complement strand
TGGCGATAGCGTCAGTTTCTACAAGATCGGGCTGGGGATGCTGAAAGGCGGCGGTCTGGCGCTAGCCAATGAACTGAAACAGGAACAGGGCAAAGGCATCTTTCTGGATATGAAACTGTTCGACATCGGCGCCACTGTCGAAGCGGCCGTGCGCGGCATCGCGCAGTTCGATCTGGATTTCCTGACCGTGCATGGCGACCCGCATGTGGTGCGCGCTGCGCGTGAAGGGGCGGCAGGGTCCGACATGAAGATCCTCGCCGTGACGATCCTGACCTCGCTTGACCGCGACGATCTGGACGCCTCTTGTATCAAGGCGGGCAATGTTGCTGATCTGGTGCAGGAACGCGCGGGGCTGGCGTTTCTTGCTGGTGCAGACGGCGTCATCGCATCCCCGCAAGAGGCGGCGATGATCCGCGCCTTACCGGAATCGGCAGGCAAGCTGATCGTCACCCCCGGCGTGCGGCCTGTCGGTGCCGATCTGGGCGACCAGAAACGTGTGATGACCCCGGCACAAGCCATAGCGAATGGCGCAGATCATGTCGTTGTCGGGCGGCCCATCTGGCAATCAGCCAATCCGAAATCCGCCGCAGATAGCATCCTGCGCGAACTCGCTTCCCCGCAGGCCACGGCCCCTAATCGTTGATATCTGTTTCCCAGATCTTGACCTGCCCCTTGCGCAGCGCAAAATAGCGGCGCATCGCCAGATAAGACAACAGCGACAGCACCGCGAAAATTACCAGTGTCAGCGCAAGGCCGGTGGCGGAAACGCCCAACAGGATCAGCAGCCCCATCAGGGCAGCGCCTATCGCAAATCCCAGAAAGATATAGCCGGGGATCAAAACCTCCAGCGTCGCAAGGATGAGCGCCGCTGACATCCAGACCCACCATTCAGCCCACAATACCATCCTAGCGCCCTTTCAGCATTTTGAACGCATCGGCAAAAGCATCCAGCGCATTGGCTGGCAGAACCACCGTCTGGTTCCCCTGCCCAGCGCCCATTTTGGAAATCGCCTCGACCTGTTTCAGCGCCACCTGATATTGCGCCGCTTCCAAGCCATTCTCGGCAATCGCGACGGCAACGACCTGCGTCGCATAAGCCTCTGCATCGGCCAGCACGCGGCGCGCCTTGGCTTCTTGTTCCGCCGCATAAAGGTCTGCGTCAGCCTGCAATTCAACAGACCGTTTCTTACCCTCGGCCTCCGTTACCTGCGCGCGGCGGGCACGTTCGGCATTCAACTGCTGCAACATGGCGGCGCGGGTGGCCTGATCCAGATTAACGTCCAGAATCTCGGCCCGCGTCACCTCGATCCCCCAGTCGTCAACCTGCTGGGCGACCTGTTCGCGCACGGCATCAATCAGCGAGGCACGGTTTGCCTGCACCTGATCCAGCTCCATCCGGCCAATCTCTGACCGGACGATACCAGCGACAGTCGTCGAAATTGCGGCGTCCACATCGCGGATACGGTAAACTGTCTTTTCAGGCTCGATGATCCGGTAAAACACAGATGTTTCGACCTGCACCAGAACGTTGTCGGACGTAATCGCATCTTGCGTCATCGGCGGCAGCTGCCGTTCCAACACCGATACCTTATGCCGGACCCGATCAAGAAACGGCACGATAAAGTTGATACCGGGGCCAAGCACCGACTGCAGACGACCCAAGCGTTCAACCACATATTTTTCGGATTGCGGCACAATCCGGACGCCCGCGCTGATGCAGACAACGATGAAAACCGCCAGCAAAAGGTAAAGCATGTTCTGGCCGAAAAACTCGGACAGAAATTGATCAATCGGCATCGGACTGTCCCTCACATTTGATTGAGAGACAGTTACGCATAGATCAGGCAGATTTCAATTTATACTGCGCCATACTGTTGCTTTTAAATCGGGCTGCGACAGTTGCGCCGACCGCATCCGCGGTTGCCGGGCTCAACGTCCAGCCCAGATGACCGTGACCGGTGTTGTAAAACACGCGGTCATTCTTACCCTGTCCGACACGCGGCATCATGTTGGGCATCATCGGGCGCAGGCCCGCCCAAGGCACGCAGTTTTCGGTCGAAACATCGGGGAAATGTGTCTCGCACCACTGGATCAGCGGCCTGACACGGCGTTCCAGAATATCACGGTTTTCACCATTAAATTCCGCCGTGCCAGCAATACGCAGCCGGTCCTGACCCAGCCGGGACGTCACGATTTTCGCCTTGTCGTCCAACAGCGATGTCGTGGGTGCCGCGGCCTGACTGGCCGCATCATTCAGATTGACAGTAATGGAATAGCCTTTGACCGGATAGATATTCACCCGGTCCCCCAGCTTGGCAGCAAATTTACGGCTGGCGACACCGGCGGAAATGACGATCCCGTCAAACCGCGCCTCGTCCCCGCATTCGACATAGACGCCGTCATCCTTGACGTGCAGGTCGGTGACTGGCGTACCCAGACGAAATTGCACACCTTTGGTTTTCAGCCAGTCCGCCAGCCCCATGGTGAATTTATGGATATCACCGGTACTGTCGCTTTCGGTCCAGAACCCGCCGATGATATCACCGCGCAACGTGGGCTCGCGCGCCAGCACCTCGTCCACCGTCAGTTCACGGCGGTCCAGGCCACCTTCGCGCAGCAAGCCATTCACCATACGCGCATGGCGCAAATCCTTGTCATTCTTGTAGAAATGCAAAATCCCTGCCGGACTAAAGTCAAAATCCACGCCAGACTTTTCGGCCATCTCTGCCAGCCCTGCGCGGGCAGCAACTGCCAGACGGGCGGTTTTCACCGTGTTGGATTTGTAATTCGGGATATTGCCCAGAAACTCCATCATCCAGCTGACCTTGTGCCAACCGGGGCGCGGATTGACGAACAATGGCGCATCGCCCTGTAACATCCACTTGATACCTTTCAGCACCGTGGACCATTGGTTCCAGACCTCGGCATTAGAGGCACTCAACTGGCCGCCATTGGCGAAACTCGTTTCCATCCCGGCATAACGCTGGCGGTCATAGACAGTTACGTCAAACCCGCGGATCATCAGGGAATAGGCAGTGGTGACGCCGGTAATACCGGCACCGATAACAGCAATCGAAGGCATGGCTTTTCTCCGCCAATAAGCGCTTGCGCGCATTCGCCCCCGCCGTTGCTGTGCCTGAGAGATTCACCCGATCATGGGCTTGCTCCTTCGGCGGACCATTGAAGGCCACTCTTCGGCGTGTTGCACCCCAACCGGTCCTTTGTGCCTGAGAGTGACCGGGGCGGTTGCTCCTTCGGCGACGGACATCCGTTCTCTCCCGGATGGCGTGTTCTGCGGCACGGTTAGGGCAGATCACGCCGCCACGCAAACAAAAATCCGCATCGTTGTCGCGCAAATATCCCCGCCGGAGGCATAAAGTCTCTTTTTTGTGCACCTGCAGCGACTATGATGCCCCATGCCTGCATTATGCCGCGATTGCCTGACAACATTCGACAGCGAAACCCGCTGTCCTGCCTGCCGCTCGCCCCGCGTGACGCGGCACCCCGAATTGTTCGACCTGTCCATCGCGCATATGGATTGCGATGCATTTTATGCCTCGGTTGAAAAACGCGACAATCCTGATCTGGCCGATAAACCCGTCATCATCGGCGGCGGCAAACGTGGCGTGGTGTCTACCGCCTGCTATCTGGCCCGTATCAAGGGCGCGAAATCCGCCATGCCGATGTTTCAGGCGCTGAAACTCTGCCCCGAGGCGGTGGTGATAAAGCCCCGCTTTGATGCCTATACCAAAGCATCCCGCGCAATCCGCGCGATGATGGATGAACTGACGCCGCTGGTCGAACCCTTGTCACTGGATGAAGCTTTCATGGACCTGCGCGGCACGGCCAAACTGCACCATGCGCCGCCTGCAGTCATGCTGGCGCGGCTGATCAAACGGATGAAGGATGAATTGGGCCTGACCGGATCAATCGGGTTGTCGCACAACAAATTTCTGGCCAAGGTCGCGTCCGATCTTGAAAAACCCCGCGGCTTTTCGATCATTGGCAAGGCCGAGACCACAGAATTTCTAAGGCCGAAATCGGTGCGCCTGATCTGGGGAATCGGCCCCGCCGCGCAAGCCAGCCTGAATGCGGCCGGCATCCGCACCTTTGACGATCTGCTGCGCTGGGACCGCCGCGATCTGCACGCGCGCTTTGGCAGCACGGGCGAAAGGCTCTACGCGCTTGCCCGTGGCGAAGATGCACGGCGCATTACCGCCAATGCGCCGGTCAAGACATTGTCCAACGAAACCACCTTTCACGAAGATACGCGCGACCCCGACATTCTGGACGGTCATCTTTGGCGTATGGCCGAAAAGGTCAGTGCGCGGGCCAAGGCCACGGACAAGGCCGGACGGGTGGTGCAGTTGAAACTGAAAACATCGGATTTCAAACTGATCTCGAAACGGCAAAGCCTGCACCACCCCACGCAATTGGCCGATACGATCTATCGCACCGCACGCGGGCTGTTCGATCAGGTGGCAGGAACCGGACCCTATCGCCTGCTCGGTGTCGGCCTGTCAGATATTTCTGCCGCCGACGGCGCCGATCGTACCGGTGATCTGCTCGACCCCGGTGCAGGCACCCGCGCCAAGGCGGAAAAGGCCGCCGATGCGATAAGACAGAAATTCGGCGCTGATGCGATCATCAAGGGCCGCGCCCTGCGGTAAGGTGGAACCGGTTCCACCTTACTCGGCCGCGACGCGCACCTCTGGCACGCGCCCGATATCGGCCAGCTGTGCGGTGACCCCCACCAGAAGATCGCGAAACGCATCAAATTGCGCACTGGGTTCCAGCGTCTTTTCATTCATGTAAAGCGCGCGGTCGATCTCGACCTGCACCGCATGTTGTCGCCGTGAAGGACGACCGTATTGCTGCACGATATAAGCCCCTGCAAAGGGCATATTGCGGGCAACCTTCAAACCGGCCGTGGTAAAAGCAGCCTCGATCTGATCCATCACCGCAGGTCCGGCTGTCGCGCCGAAGCGGTCCCCCAGAACAACATCGGGACGACCCGCGCCGGATGGACCCATATTTTCCAACGCCTCGTGCGGCATGGAATGGCAATCAATCAGAATCGCCTCGCCGAATGTGTTGATGCTCTGATCCAGCAACATCTGCAGTTGATCGTGATAGGGCCGCCAATATTGCGTCACCCGCTGATGCGCCTCGACCAATGTCAGCTTGCCACGGTAAATCTGCCGCCCATTGGCGACCACACGTGGAATCACACCAAGCCCGCTGGCGATCCGCGGATTATGCGCATTGCGGCGGGCCCCTTCGACCAGTGCAGGGTCCAACTCGTCCGGACCGCGGTTCAGGTCCAGAAACGCGCGCGGCGCCGTGGCGGTCAGCAAAGGTGCGCCCTGCATCGGCACTGACGCAAACAACTGATCCACAAAAGCATCCTCGGACGACCGGATTTCGCGCGCATCCAGCACAGACCGGCGCAAAAACGACGCCGGGTAATCGCGGCCGCTGTGCGGGGACGCGAAAACAACGCTTGTTGTGCGGGCCAAAGGCTGCGCCAGATGGTACGGGGATGTCAGCACACAATGCTCCTTTGCGGTCTAACGTAACGCATTTATCGAAATGATCAAAAGCCCTTGATCCCCGTTCCGACTCCTTTTATAGACCGCACGACTGACGCGGTTCATGCCGCGTCCTATTTCTTTATAGGACGCATCAGAATCGTTGACGACATGGATGATTAGCTCAGCGGTAGAGCACTTCGTTGACATCGAAGGGGTCACTGGTTCGATCCCAGTATCGTCCACCATGATTTCACGGGCCATTCCGGCCTTAATGCAACCCAAGGCGCAATCCGCGCGCCGCGACATGAAGGACACGCACCATGAAGGTCCGTAACTCCCTCCGCTCGCTCAAGCAGCGCCATCGCGATTGCCGCGTCGTGCGCCGTAAGGGCCGCGTCTATGTGATCAACAAGACGCAACGCCGGTTCAAAGCCCGTCAGGGCTAAGACCTGCGCAAGCAGCAGATTGAAAAGGTCGCACCTTCGGGCGCGGCCTTTTTTCTTTTGTGGATTGCCCGAAGGTCAGGAATTGCTGCCCTAGCGTGCATGACGTCTGGTCAGGGGTGCGACAATTGGTCTAACGTCGCGCCAGATAAAATCAGCCCGGGCATAGGACAACGCGATGACCAGAAAAACCATCCTGAAAACAACGGCAATTTGCGGTGCTTTGCTGGGCTTTGCTGCACCGGCACTGGCGCAGGTCACATGCGCAGGCGCCGGCACCGGCGGGCAGTGGATCGGCGGATCAGAGGCTGAATCGGATATCTCCACCGCCGACAATTATCGCGAACAGATGGCGCTGGTGATGGGGGGCAACGACTACGTCGCCCTGTTTACCCTAAGCGAGACGACAGATGTCCGGCTCGAGGCTGCAGGCCGCGGGTCGGGTGACCCGATGATCGATCTGCTGGACGCCAACGGCACATTGATTCTGTCGGATGATGATTCGGGCGGCAATGCCGCATCGCGTGCCGAAACCACGCTTGACGCTGGCACCTATTGTCTCGCGACACGCAGCTATGATGGCGGCCCGATGACCGCATTCGTGCGGATCGGGCGGCAGGAACAGGACGCCCTGACCGAAGGGCTGAACAGTTTCGATGATTTCGCATCATCCGGCAGCTGTGACGATGCAGCAACGATGGGCGCGCTTGGCACCAGTGTCACGGCATCAGCGGCGCAGACACCTTACTGGCGCTTTACGCTGTATGAACCCACAGCGGTCACAATCACCGCCACAAACGAAGCCGCTGATCCGCTAATTACCCTATATGATGCGTTTGACGGGTATCTGGGTGAAAACGACGATTATAACGGTCTGAACTCGCGGCTTGATATGGTGACGCCATTGGCGGCGGGCGACTATTGCTTGAATGTGCGGGCACTTTCGGACGACAGCCTGCCAATTACCGTCACCGTCAGCGCCTATGACGCCCAGGCCGCCTTGCTTGAACTTTACGCAAGGGGCGACGCCGCCCCGCCTTTGGATGGCACCGTGCCTGTCACTGATCTTGGGCTGGTGGGCACGCGCCTGCGGCAGGATGTGAACTCGACCCGCGACATGGCGTGGTTTTCGGTCGATGTCGACGCCAGCAGCCTTCTGCTGATCGAGGCGATCGGCAACGGCAATGTCGATCCATGGCTCATCGTCTACGACGATCTGGGCCGCGAAGTTGGCCAGAACGACGATTACGGCGGATCGCTGGACAGCTTGCTGGCGGCGCGGGTCCAGCCCGGCACCTATGTTATCGGCGTGCGTCAGTTTGGCGACGGTCAGGGACTAATCCGGTTGCTGGTCGAACGTTTCGTGCCAGCACAGTAAACCCCACCCGACAGAACCTTTCGGGCGCTAGCGCCCGAAAGTATCCGCCAGCAATCGTGCCAACGTCGCCTGCGTCAAAAAGCCGGTCGCCGATATGCTGCGATCAGCCTGATACTGACCGATGGCACGCCGTGTTGCGGCATCAAACTGGCCATCGACTGACCCCGGATCAAATCCCAGCTGCGACAGACGGCTTTCGATCAGCCGCGCCATCACCGGATTGATGTTCAACGCGTTTTCTTGTGCACGGGCCTGACCATTATCCGCAGCCGGCGGGGGGGCAGGTGCCGGATCAGGTGTCAGCGCGCTTGTGGCGCGTTCGGCAAACACGCCTTCGGGATAGCGGTTAAGATAAGCACGATAGCCAGCTTGGGTGCCGCGCGCACCGGTTTCTTCCCAATAGGCACGGTCCAGACGCTCTGCCTCGGCGCGGGCAGCGGCGTCGGCTACGTCAATCTCGGCCTGACGGCGGTTGGCTTGCGCATCAATCCGGTTGATCTGCTCGGTTGTCAGAAAAGAGGTTTGCGCGAATCCGTTGATCTGCTGCCAATTCCGGATCGCACGGCGCGTCCCTTGGCCGAAAATACCATCAACACCGCGGGTGTCATAATCAAGCAGGGTCAAATTAGCCTGCACGGCGCGGCGCTGATCGCGGTTCAGGTTCAGCGCGCTTTCGCCCTGTTCGGCAAGAAGGACCGGATCATTCTCGATCTGCTCCAACCGGCGACGGGCCTCGGCTGCGTATTGGCTGTTCGGATGACCCAACAAGAACACGCGGTAAGCATCGGCAGTATTCGCAGCTTGCGCATCCTCCCAGAACGGCAGCGATGGGTCACCTGCCCTTGCGGGTGCGGCAACCTCAATCGGGTCGGCCTGCATCACAAGACTGCCCGGCTGATACCCCGCGATCTGTACCGCACGCGTGTTGCGCACAAATTGCATGACATCGCGGCCCTGCACGGCAATAGCATCAACCATGATGTTGTCAGCAACATTGGGCGGGCCGGAAAATACCGTCACCCCCTGCGGAATATCCAGATCACCGATGCCCTGTCGCAGATAGGGATCAATCTGGGCGGTATCACTGGCATTCACACCCAAGACCAGCACCGCACGCCCAGGCGCTTGCGCCAGAACATTCAGCACCGAATCAATTGACACTGCATTCTCCAAAGTGAACAGGCTTGGCTGCGCAGGTGCGTCCGCTGGCAGCAACCATGTCCGGCGCCCGTCAGTGACAAACCGGCCCGAAAGACCAACCACCAAACGCCCGGCCCCGGCCGCATCGACGGCCAGACG
>PUNR01000034.1 GCA_003551805.1 Loktanella sp. | reverse complement strand
TGCCGCAGGCGGGATCGTGGATCAGGATACATTGGCACGGATCGACGATGTGACGGGGCTGTTGGCCAACAACGACAGCTATGCGGCACTCGCGCAGGCGAATGCTTTGCTGATGACTGGGGCGACAGGTACGAATGTTGCTGATCTTGGCGTTTTGATCCGGCGGGGCGGTGGCAATGCAGACTGAAACATGGCTGGACCGTTTCGCAGGGCTGGCAAGGCTGGAACCGCCAGTGCGCGACCTGTTGCTGTCGCGCAGCGCGATTATCGCCGCACCAGCCGGCAGCGTGATTTTCGGCCCGGGCAAATCACCCGAAAACATGCTTTTCCTGCTCGACGGGGTAGTGCGCGTACAACAAGTGTCCGAAAGCGGGCATGATATCGTGCTTTACCGGATCACCGCTGGCGAAAGCTG
The DNA here is from genome assembly GCA_003551805.1 of Loktanella sp. Classification (GTDB taxonomy): domain Bacteria; phylum Pseudomonadota; class Alphaproteobacteria; order Rhodobacterales; family Rhodobacteraceae; genus Yoonia. The sequence continues at coordinate 8,359 of PUNR01000034.1, read as the reverse complement.
CGTGCTGACCACCGCTTGCCTGCTGGCCTATGACGATTACGCCGCCGAAGGCATCGCCGAAACCGATGTGCAGGCTGCCGCGGTCCCTCGCGATGTGTTCGACGAATTGGTGGCACAATCGAAATCATTCCGGAATTTCGTTTTTGCTGCCTTTTCCAAGCGGATCACCGATCTGTTCCTGATGATCGACGAAGTCGCGTTCCAGCGCCTTGATGTGCGGCTGGCCGACCGGTTGCTGAAACTGTCCGGTGGTGCCGACACGGTCGCCACGACGCACCAAAAGCTTGCCGTCGAACTGGGCACCGCGCGTGAAGTCGTGTCGCGCCAGTTGCAGGAATTCCAGCGCCGTGGCTGGATCAGTCAGGCGCGGGGGGCCGTGACCTTGCAGGATCGCGCAGGGATTTTGAAGCTGGCGCAGCACCATTCCTAGTATTTTTATCCTTTGGTGACATTGTCACCGTAAGCTTGGGCCAGACAGTGTAGTGTCAGGGCAGAGATATGAAGGAGTTTCAATCATGACCGTCAATGTAGGTGACCTTGACCGCATTCTGCGTGCCATTATCGGGGTCGTGCTTTTGGCATTACCTTTCGTCAGCGGGCTGGCCTTGTTCAACAGCACAATCGCCACGGTGATTTCCGTGCTGGTGGGTCTGGTGATGTTGGGCGTGGCAGCGACGCGGTCCTGCCCGCTTTACACCGTTTTGGGTGTCCGTACCTGCAAGGTATAACCTTGCTTTAATTTCAACCGCTTGCAGGCCTTGCAAGCGGATTATCTGGCCAGAATATCATGTACACGACCTTGTCCCGCTACCTGCCCATCCTGTCATGGGGGCGGGAATATACCCGTTCCGACCTTGGCAACGACCTGACCGCTGCTTTCATTGTGACGATCATGCTGATCCCGCAATCGCTGGCCTATGCGCTGTTGGCGGGCCTGCCGGCCGAGGCGGGGTTATATGCGTCCATCGTCCCGATCATGCTTTATGCCGTGTTCGGCACCAGCCGCAGCCTTGCCGTGGGGCCGGTGGCGGTGGTGTCGCTGATGACAGCCGCAGCGCTGAGCAATATCGTTGAACAGGGTACCATGGGCTATGCTGTTGCCGCCTTGTCGCTGGCGGGGCTGTCAGGGGTGATCTTGCTGGCAATGGGGTTGTTCCGGCTGGGGTTTGTGGCCAATTTCCTGTCGCATCCGGTGATTGCAGGTTTCATCACCGCATCCGGGCTGATTATCGCGGCAAGCCAGCTGAAACATATTTTCGGCATCAATGCAGACGGGCATAACCTGCTGGAACTTGTGATTTCCTTGGGCAGCAATCTGGGCGGGATCAACTGGATCACGGCATTGATCGGTGTGTTGGCGACAGGGTTTTTGTTCTGGGTGCGCAAAGGGTTGAAACCTTTGCTGACAAAGATCGGCTTTGGCGCTGGCGTGACTGGTTTTCTGGTCAAACTGGGGCCGATTGTTGTGGTTGTCGCCACCACCGCTGCTGTCTGGCACTGGGGTCTTGATGCGCGCGGTGTACGGATCGTTGGCGAAGTGCCACAAAGCCTGCCGCCCTTCACCTTGCCATCATTCTCGCCCGCGTTGCTGGGTCAGTTGTTGTTGCCCGCCTTCCTGATCTCGATCATCGGGTTTGTGGAATCGATTTCCGTTGCACAAACGCTGGCTGCCAAGAAACGCCAGCGCATTGACCCCGATCAGGAATTGATCGGACTGGGTGCAGCCAATATCGGCGCCTCGCTGACTGGCGGTTTTCCGGTTACCGGCGGGTTTTCGCGATCTGTCGTGAATTTTGACGCAGGTGCCGCAACGCCTGCGGCGGGTGCTTTCACCGCCGTTGGTCTGGCGATTGCAGCTGTGGCGCTGACGCCACTGATCTATTTCCTGCCCATCGCGACACTGGCCGCGACGATCATCGTCGCCGTGCTTAGTCTTGTGGATTTCTCGATCCTCAAACGCAGTTGGACCTATAACCGCGGCGATTTCGCAGCTGTCGCAACCACCATCCTGCTGACGCTGGCCTTGGGGGTCGAGGCGGGGATTTCCGCGGGTGTCCTGCTGTCGGTGCTGTTGCATCTCTACCGGTCGTCCAAACCCCATATCGCAGAGGTGGGACAAGTCCCCGGCACTGAACATTTCCGCAATATCCTGCGCCACGACGTTATCACGCATCCCAGCATCGTGACCTTGCGGGTTGATGAAAGCCTTTATTTCGCCAATGCCCGCTGGCTTGAGGACCAGATCCAGAGCCGCGTTGCGGGCGACAAGGCGGTGCGCCACGTTATCTTGCAATGTTCGGCCATCAACGAGATTGATTTCAGCGCGCTGGAATCGCTGGAGGCGATCAATGAACGGTTGCATGAAATGGGCGTGCAACTGCACCTGTCAGAGGTGAAGGGCCCGGTGATGGACCGGCTGAACGAACAGCATTTCCTGCATCAGCTATCCGGCAAGGTGTTCCTGTCGCAATACGAGGCGGTGCACAAAATCCTTGCCGCCTAAATCGCAGGGCCCCGGTGCAATGCGCCGGGGTGTGCAAGTTGACAGACGTATGTCAGAAAATGATTGACGTCTGTCAGGGCTTCCGGCTGAATGATGCTCGGGAGGAATCAGGGAATGCGTAAACCCACGCTGCACGATGTCGCGCGGGCCGCTGGCGTCAGCTATTCAACAGCGGACCGTGTGTTGAATGCGCGCGGTGGTGTCGCGCCCAAATCCGCAGTACGCGTGCAAGAGGCTATCGCCGCCCTTGGGTATGAACGTGATCTGCATGCCGCCAATCTGTCGCGGCGGCGAATGTACAGGTTCCGCTTTTTACTGCCCAAGGATGACCACAGCTTTTTCCGCGCCTTGCGTGCAGCGGTGGACCGCGAACAGGATGTGCGCCGCGCCGACCGGATCGTGATTTCCGTCACCGAAATTCCCGCGCTTGATCCTGACGCCCTTGCCGCAGCGCTGGAGGCAGAAGGCGACGATTGCGATTGCCTCGCTCTTGTTGCGACAGAAGCGCCGCGCATCACTGCTGCGATCAGGCGGTTGCGCGAACGCGGCGTGGCCGTTGTTACGCTGGTCAGCGATGCCGCACCAGAGGCGCGCACAGCCTATGTCGGCATTGATAATGTGATGGCCGGACGCACGGCAGGGCGCTTGCTGCGGTTGGCGCATGCCGCAGGGCCGGGCTGTATCCTGCCGGTATTGGGGTCACTGCAAGCACGCGATCACCGTGAACGTCTGGAAGGGGCCTTGGCGGTCCTGTCGGATGCCGGGGACGAAATGCAAGTCTTGCCTGCGCTGGCGATCGATGACCGCCCTGACCTGATGCTGGCGCGTGTCGCAAAGCTGTTAGCCGAATATCCGCAGGTCAGCGGCATCTATTCCATCGGTGCCGGTAATCGCGGCCTGATCGAATTGCTGCAAAGCCTGCCGGACCCGCGGCCTACCGTCATCATGCACGAACTGACCCCGACCACCCGCGCCGGTCTGGAACGCGGTCTGGTCGATGCGGTGATTGACCAGAAACCTGCGCAAGAAGTGGCCCTTGCGCTGGATGTGATGAAGGCGATTGCCGATGGCCGCGATTGGCATGATCCCACGCGCGAGATCATTCCGACGATTTTTCTAAAGGACAATCTGCCGGCGCAGGTCGCACTTGCACCCGCTGCCGGCCTGTCCCGCCACCGTTCAAAACCGATCCAACCCGTGTCGCTGCAAGGAGAAAGACAATGAAAACCATCAAGGGCCCGGCCCTGTTTCTGGCACAATTCGCAGGCGATGACGCGCCGTTCAATTCCTGGGACGGAATCACCAAATGGGCCGCCGATTGCGGTTATAAGGGGGTGCAGGTGCCGTCGTGGGATGCGCGCTTCATCGACCTCGCTCGCGCCGCCGAAAGCCGCGATTATTGTGATGAATTCAAAGGTGTCGCCGCTGAAAACGGCGTCGAAGTGACGGAACTGTCCACCCATTTGCAGGGTCAGCTTGTCGCCGTGCATCCAGCCTATGACGAAGGGTTCGACGGTTTTGCCGACCCATCTGTGCGCGGCAACCCCAAGGCGCGGCAGGCATGGGCGGTGGAACAGGTGAAACTGGCGCTAAGCGCGTCGCGCAACATGGATATCACTGCCATGGCCAGCTTTTCCGGCGCGCTGGCGTGGCCCTTCGTGTATCCGTGGCCGCAGCGCCCTGCCGGACTGGTCGAGGCTGCATTTGACGAACTGGCCGCGCGATGGCTGCCGATCCTGAACCATGCCGAGGATTGCGGGGTCGATATCTGCTATGAAATCCACCCCGGCGAAGACCTGCATGATGGCGTCACGTTCGAGATGTTTCTGGAACGGGTGAACAACCACACCCGCGCTAACATGCTATATGATCCGTCGCATTATGTGCTGCAATGTCTGGATTATCTGGACAATATCGACATCTACAAAGACCGCATCAAGATGTTCCACGTCAAGGATGCCGAATTCAACCCGACAGGGCGGCAGGGCGTCTATGGCGGTTTCCAGTCTTGGGTCAACCGTGCGGGCCGGTTCCGCAGCCTTGGTGACGGACAGGTCGATTTCGGCGCCGTCTTTTCCAAGATGGCGGCCAATGATTTCGACGGTTGGGCCGTGGTCGAATGGGAATGTGCGTTGAAACATCCCGAAGACGGGGCGCGCGAAGGCGCGCAATTCGTCAAGGACCACATCATCCGCGTGACTGAACGCGCCTTTGATGATTTCGCGGATGGTGGCACGGATGAAGCCGCCAACCGCCGCATGTTGGGGATCTAAGACATGAAAAAGATACGTTTGGGCATGGTCGGCGGCGGCAAGGACGCCTTTATCGGCGGCGTTCACCGGATTGCGGCGCGCATCGACGGGCAGTTTGATCTGGTGGCGGGGGCTTTGTCCTCGACCCCGGAAAAATCACGCGACAGCGGGCAGGCGTTGGGGCTGGCGGCGGATCGCTGCTATGGCAGCTATGAAGAGATGGCCGAGGCAGAGGCGAACCGTGACGATGGTATTCAGGCCGTGTCCATCGTCACGCCGAACCATATGCACGCGGGGCCAGCGATGGCCTTTCTCAAACGCGGCATCCATGTGATCTGCGACAAGCCGCTGACCGCGACAATGGATCAGGCAGAAGAATTGGCTAAGGCGATCCATGACGCCAAGGCGCTGTTCATCCTGACGCATAATTACACCGGCTATCCGATGATCCGGCAGGCGCGTGCGATGATCGCGGCGGGTGATCTGGGGGATTTGCGTGTCGTGCAGGTGGAATATCCGCAGGACTGGCTGACCGAAGCGGCTGAACAGACGGGTGACAATAAACAGGCCGAATGGCGCACGGATCCCGAACGCTCCGGCGCTGGCGGTTGCATCGGCGATATCGGCACGCATGCGCATAATCTGGCCTGTTTCGTGACTTCGCAAAAAGTGCAAAGTCTGGCCGCCGATTTGCAAAGTTTCGTCCCCGGTCGCAAAGTCGATGACAATGCCCATATCCTGCTGCGTTTCGATGGCGGGGCGCGCGGGATGCTGTGGTCCAGTCAGGTCGCACCGGGCAATGAAAACGGGCTGCGGCTGCGGGTTTACGGGGACAAAGGCGGCCTTGAATGGGCGCAGGAAGACCCGAACTACCTGTGGTTCACGCCCTTTGGCGAACCCAAGCGCCTGCTGACGCGCGGTGGCAGCGGCGCGCAGGATGCCGCCAACGCCGTCACTCGCACGCCTGGTGGCCATCCCGAAGGTTATCTGGAAGGTTTCGCCAATATCTATGCTGGTGCGGCCGATGCGATCCGCGCGGCAGAGGCAGGCGAAAGCCCCGATCTGTCGCTGTTGCCCGGTGTTGATGCAGGGCTTGACGGGATGCGTTTCATCGCCGCTGCAATCAAATCATCACGCGATGATGCGGCATGGGTCACGCTGTGACAAAAGCGCTACTTGCCCTGTCCGGCGTCAGCAAAAGCTTTGGCCCGATCGAGGTGCTGCATAGCGCGGATATCGCGCTGCACCCCGGTCGGGTCCATGCGCTGATCGGTGAAAACGGCGCGGGCAAATCTACGATGATGAAGATCCTTGCAGGCTACCAGCCCCCTACTGCGGGGCAGGTGCTGCTGGATGGGGCACCTGTCAGCTTTGCCAGTCTGGGCGAGGCCGAGGCGCAGGGTATTTCCCTGATCCATCAGGAATTTAACCTGGCCGAACAACTGACCGTGGAAGAAAACATCTTTCTGGGTGCCGAATTGCGCCGCGGCTGGTTTCTGGACAAGGCGGCGATGCGCGCCAAATCGCGCGAATTGCTAGGGCGGTTGCAATGCAGCGTGAACCCTGACCGTGTCGTGTCGTCGCTGTCGAATTCCGACAAACAGATGGTCGAAATCGCCAAAGCGTTGCTGCGTGATACACGCGTGCTGATTATGGATGAACCCACAGCGGTGCTGACGCGCACCGAAACCGCGATCCTGCTGGATCAGGTTCGCGCCTTGCGTGATCATGGCACGGCGGTGCTGTTCACCTCGCACAAGCTGGACGAGGTGGTGGCGATTGCCGATGATCTGACCATCATGCGTGATGGCGCACGGGTCTGGTCGGGGCAGGCCCGTGATCTGGACGAACACCAGATGGCCGAGGCGATGGTCGGCCGCGAGATTTCCACGCTATACCCTCCAAAGACCGCCACACGCGGCGCACGCGCGCTGGAGGTTGCGGGGTTTTCGGTGCCGGGCTTTGCCAGCGACATCGCTTTCACCCTGCATAAAGGCGAGGTGCTGGGCATTGCGGGGCTGATCGGCTCTGGCAGGACCGAAACCTTTGAAGGGCTGGCAGGGCTGCGTCCGGCGACAGGCGATGTCCGCATCAATGGTCAGACCGTCACCATCCGCCATCCTTGGGAGGCGTTGGCGCAGGGCCTCGCCTATCTGACCGAGGATCGCAAGACGCGTGGCCTGTTGCTGGACAAGGGCCTGCGCGAAAATCTGACGTTGCAGGCCTTGCACAAATTTTCCCGCTGGTTCGTCGATCAGCGGGCCGAACAGCGTGCCTTGGATCAGGCGGTCGTTGATTTCGACATTCGTGGCAGCCGTGATGTCAGCGTCGGCAGCTTGTCCGGCGGCAATCAGCAAAAGCTGCTTTTTGCCAAAACCATGCTGTCTGATCCCGAAATTCTGGTGATCGACGAACCCACACGCGGCATCGATATCGGCACCAAACAGCAGATGTATCAATTCATCCGCGATCTGGCCGCTGAGGGGCGTGCGATCATCGTGATTTCCTCCGAGATGCAAGAGGTGATCGGCCTGTCCGACCGCATATTGGTCATGCGCCGTGGCCGCATCAGCGGCGAACTGGCCGGGGATGCCGCGACCGAAGATGCGATCGTAAGGCTGGCCATGGGGGTCGGCCAAAGCGCCCCGCTGGAAAGGACTAACTGAATGACGACGGCGACTTTGTCCCCCCGCAAACTGCAGATGAGCGTGATCGGCCCGATCCTGGCGCTGGTGATCCTGATTATTCTGGGGGCGCTCATGAACCCTAATTTCCTGAGCGCGGGGAATATCTCGAACGTGTTGTCGCGGTCTGCCTTTATCGGGATCATCGCGGTGGGTATGACCTTTGTCATCACGGCAGGCGGGCTTGATCTGTCGGTGGGGTCGATGGCGGCCTTTGTCGCGGGACTGATGATTTTGGTGATGAACACTGCGCTACCGGTGATGGGCGTGGGCATTCCCATCGTCCTTTTGGGGATGGCCGTTGCGCTGGCGGCAGGGCTTATCGCGGGGCTGTTGAACGGTCTGCTGATTACAAGGCTGGGGATAGAGGCGTTTATCGTCACCTTGGGGTCGATGGGGATTTATCGCAGCCTTGTGACATGGCTGGCCGATGGCGGGACGCTTAGCCTCGATTTCACGCTGCGGACCTTTTACCAGCCGGTCTATTATGGCGGGCTGTTCGGTGTGTCGTGGCCGATCATCGTTTTTGCCATCGTCGTGATTTGTGGCGAATTACTGATGCGGTCAACCGCTTTTGGCCGGCATTGTGCGGCGATCGGGTCGAATGACCAGGTGGCGCGTTATTCGTCGGTGCGTGTCGCGCGGATCCGGCTTCTGACCTATGTGATGCTGGGCATTCTGGTCGGTGTGGCGACAATCATGTATGTGCCGCGACTTGGTTCTGCCTCTTCCGCGACAGGGCTGTTGTGGGAGCTGGAGGCGATTGCAGCAGTCATCGTCGGCGGCACCGCCCTGAAAGGTGGCTTTGGCCGCGTCTGGGGCACGGTGATCGGTGTGCTGATCCTGACGCTGATCGGCAATATCCTTAATCTGACAGATTTGGTTTCGCCTTACCTGAATGGCGCAATTCAGGGGGCAAT
>PUNR01000011.1 GCA_003551805.1 Loktanella sp. | reverse complement strand
CCCAGATAGCGGTCGCCATTCCACCAGTACGACGGGCAGGACGTCGAACAGCACGCACACATCACGCATTCATAAAGACCGTCCAGCTTTTTGCGGTCATCAATCGACTGCTTCCATTCCTGCGCAGGTTCGTTTGATTTGGTTTCCAGCCACGGCATGATGCTGGCGTGCTGGGCATAGAAATGGGTCAGGTCGGGGATCAGATCCTTGATCACCGGCATATGCGGCAAAGGGTAAATCTTGATGTCGCCCTTGATTTCATCCATGCCATAGATACAGGCCAGCGTGTTGATCCCGTCGATATTCATCGCGCAAGACCCGCAAATCCCCTCGCGGCAGGACCGGCGGAATGTCAGTGTCGGATCAATATCGTTCTTGATCTTGATCAGCGCGTCCAGAACCATCGGACCGCAATTATCCATATCCAAAAAGTAGGTATCGAGCTGCGGGTTCTTGCCGTCTTCGGGGTTCCAGCGATACACCTGCACCTTGCGCAGATTGGTCGCACCTTCCGGCTTGGGCCAGGTTTTGCCCGTCATCATGCGGGAATTCTTTGGAAGTGTCAGTTGTACCATTTGCTACATTCCTTCGATCACAGGCCCACGGCCCGTATTTTCATCTCAGCCGCGCCGGTCTGATCGGGGGCTGCCCTGTCAGACGCACAACGCAACTGTCATAAACTTCCAGCGGGTCACGGCCACGCAGCGCGTCCGCTGTGACCCCGATCTGCGCAGAGGCAAAGCCGCCGCTGTTGCTGTTCACACCGACGGTGCCACCAAATGTCGGGCCTTGCGCTGCCCGCGCGCGTTCTTCGCAGCGGTCGGCGGCACGTTCGGGCGTGATCGGCCCGCAGGCCGCCAATACCACAAACATGACCGCCAAAACCCGCATCAGAAGGTCCGCACCTTCGGCTTGATCCGGTCTTGTGCAATACCGCCCTCTGCCTCGGTCGTCAGTGGTTTGGTGATCACAGGGCGATAGCTCAACTTGGTTTTCGCTCCATCCACATGCGCAAGCGTGTGGACGCGCCATTTTTCATCATCACGTGCACTGTAATCTTCATGCGCATGCGCACCACGGCTTTCCTTACGCGCTTCGGCACCGACGATCGTCGCCAGCGCATTCGGCATCAGGTTATCAAGCTCCAGCGTTTCCATCAGATCACTGTTCCAGACCAGCGACCGGTCGGTAACCTTCAGATCGTCCATCTTGCCCGCAATCGCGGTCATCTTGGCGACACCTTCCGCTAAGGTCTTGTCGGTGCGGAAGACGGCTGCATCGGCCTGCATTGCCTTTTGCATTTCCAGCCGCAGCTCTGCCGTGCCGATATTGCCTTTGGCATGGCGCAACCCGTCAAACCGGTCAAAGCTGGCGTCGACAGATGCCTGATTCAGCGTCGGGTTCGGCGCCTTGCGATCCACAACCTGACCTGCACGGATCGCGGCAGCACGGCCAAACACAACAAGGTCGATCAAGCTGTTAGACCCAAGCCGGTTCGCACCATGCACGGATGCACAGCCTGCTTCGCCCACAGCCATCAGGCCGGGAACAACCGCTGTCGGGTTATCGGCGGTGGGGTTCAACACCTCGCCATAATAATTCGTCGGGATGCCGCCCATGTTGTAATGCACGGTCGGCAACACAGGGATCGGCTCCTTGGTCACATCGACGCCCGCGAAAATGCGCGCGCTTTCGGAAATACCGGGCAGGCGTTCTGCCAGCGCCTCTTTCGGGAGGTGGTTCAGGTTCAGGTGGATGTGGTCGGAATTAGACCCCACACCGCGACCTTCACGGATCTCCATCGTCATGCAGCGGCTGACGTAATCACGTGGCGCAAGGTCTTTATAGTTCGGCGCATAGCGTTCCATGAAACGCTCGCCTTCGGAATTGGTCAGATAGCCGCCTTCGCCACGCGCACCTTCGGTGATCAGGCAGCCAGCGCCGTAAATGCCGGTAGGATGGAATTGCACGAATTCCATATCCTGCAACGGCAGACCCTGCCGCGCGACCATGCCGCCACCGTCACCGGTGCAGGTATGTGCGGATGTGGCGCTGAAATAGGCACGGCCATAGCCACCGGTCGCCAACACAACCGTCTTGGCATTGAAGACATGCATCGTGCCGTCATCCAGCTTCCACGCGATCACACCCTGACACACACCGTCATCCGACATGATCAGATCAAGCGCGAAATACTCGATATAAAACTCGGCCTTTTGCTTTAGCGACTGGCCATAAAGCGTATGCAGGATCGCGTGGCCGGTCCGGTCGGCCGCAGCACAGGTGCGCTGCACAGCGGGGCCTTCGCCGAATTCGGTTGTGTGGCCGCCAAAGGGCCGCTGGTAAATCTTGCCTTCTTCGGTGCGCGAAAACGGCACGCCGTAATGTTCCAGCTCGTAAACAGCTTTGGGTGCTTCACGGGCAAGATATTCCATCGCATCCGTATCGCCCAAATAATCCGACCCCTTCACGGTGTCGAACATGTGCCACTGCCAGTGATCCGGGCCCATGTTCGACAAGGACGCCGCGATGCCGCCTTGGGCTGCAACAGTGTGCGACCGGGTCGGAAACACCTTGGTGATACATGCCGTGCGTAGGCCTTGTTCGGCCAGCCCCAAGGTTGCGCGCAGACCCGCGCCACCTGCCCCTACGACGATCGCGTCATAGGTATGTGTCTCGTATTCATAAGCGGCCATCTGGTAGTGCTCCGAAAATATTTACAATGCGATGCGGATGATCGCGAAAACCGCAAACCCCGCCGCGGCGTAAGACAGGCAGATCATGCCAATGATCGCCGCTTTGCGCGCCAGACCATGAACATAATCCTCGATCAGGGTTTGAACACCCAGACGGAAATGGAAAAACCCGACCAACATCGTCAGAATGGCGATTACGGCGGGGAAAGGCCGCTGATAATAAGCGATAACCTCTTCATAAGGCGCGCCAAGGATCGCGCCGAAAGTGAATACGAAAAACGGGATCAACACCAGCAACGCAACGGATGTCACCATCATCTGCCAGTGGTGATGCGTGCCAGATTTCGCCGATCCGGTCCCCATCGCGCGTTTGCGGTCTGTTACAAATGCCATCTCAGATACCCCTTACAGCACAATCACAGTGAAAATCGTCAGGATCACCGACAACACGACCATCATCTGGCCGGCCATTTCGGATTTATCGACATCAAGCATCCGGCCCGTGTCCCAGACCAGATGACGCAAACCGCCCAAAGTGTGGTACCAAAGCGCCCAGATCGACCCCAGCATGACCAACTTGCCGAACCAGCTTGTGATGACACCATTCGCTGTAGCAAACGCCTCTGGCCCGGTGGCGGCTGCGACGAACCACCACACGATCAGCAAGGCAGCGACAATCAGCGCATTGCCGGTAATCCGCACAAGAATGGATGTGATGGATGTCCATTGCGGGCGATAAATCGAAAGATGCGGCGAAAGCGGGCGATTGCCCCGGTTCACGTCGGCCATAGCTAATCCCTTCAGTGGCGTGTTGCTGTCCGGCTCGACAGCGCCTGACCTGTTACTTGCACCATTTCCCCGCCAGAGTCACGCGCGGCGCAAGCGTTTTTCCGCGTGAATATGCCGCGCTTGGGCAGTTTTTTCCATTTGTGATCACGAAATTTTCTGCTGTGATCACACCCCACCCATCGTCAGAGCCCAAATATCCCCGCCGGAGGCTTGGCATCGCAAAAGCGATGTCAAACTGGCATCAATGCCCAGCAATCAAGGTCCAGCAGCACATCGGGGTCATATTTGCCGTCCGCCCCGCGCAAGACACCTGCCTGCCCCTTGGTTGCCACCAACCGCAGCCGGATTGCGCCGATACTGTCGACAGCCGTCGGCGCAATATCCAACACTTCCGACCATGCACGCACAGTGTCGCCAGCAAAACACGGGTTCGCATGCGCACCACCGTTCAACGCCACGATCATTTGTGCATTGGCAAGACCGTTGAACGACAAAGCCCGCGCCAGCGAAATAACATGCCCGCCATAGATCAGCCGTTTGCCATCGGCACGGTTGGTCGCGTCAAAATGGACCTTGGCGGTGTTCTGCCACAGGCGGGTGGCCAGCATATGCTCGGCCTCTTCGATGGTGACACCATCGACATGGTCAATCACCTCGCCCACCTTGTAGTCACCGATGCAGTGCGGCTCGCCAGCCAAGGCGAAGTCATAGCCATCAAAACGCAGCCCTTGCGGGATCACCAAATCAGCCGCCTCGACCTTCTTGCGCAACTCGGGCACGACAGCTTGTGGCGCGGGTCCAGACCCGCGCTTGCGGACCATGACCCAGCGCACATAGGACAGCACGTCTTTGCCATGCTGGTTGCGTCCGGTGGTACGCACCCAGACCACGCCAGATGTCGCGTTAGAGTTTTCCTTGACGCCGATCACCTCTGACATCGAGGTCAGCGTGTCACCCGGATAGACCGGATGCAGCCAGCGCCCCTCGGCATAGCCAAGATTGGCAATGGCGTTTAGTGAAACATCGGGCACTGTCTTGCCAAAAACCGTATGAAACGTGATCAGATCATCGACGGGTGACGCGGGCAAGCCGCAGGCCCGCGCGAATTCATCCGACGAATGCAGCGCCCCGCGTGCGGGGTAAAGCGCATGATAAAGCGCGCGTTCCCCGCCAGAAACAGTGCGCGGGACTGCATGGGTGATCACATCGCCAACGGCGTAATCTTCGAAAAAACGGCCCGCGTTCGTCTTGGTCATTGCTGGCCCAGCTTCATGTCTGGGTGATAGGGTGTGTCGATATCCTTGGTCACGGCCTGACCGCAGCGCATAACGCCATTGGCCTGATCGAATGCATAGGTTGGGCTGCCATATAGTTCCCAGCCTTTGGATAAAGCCTCTGACACTTTGTGGCAAAAGGCGGATGTGTCGTCTTCAGTCAGCAAACGGTAGATTTTCATGGGATTATCCGAACGGGTTATAGCCAAGCCAAGCGTGAACGGCAGCAATGATCGCGAAGACCACAACAGTTGCCACAATTGCGGTGATTTCTTTTTTCATCGGCGCCACTGGCGGCGGGGTCCAGGCGCGGTTGGCGCGGTTGATCAGGATCACTTCTACCACAGCCCATGCAAGCAAGCCGCCGAACAGCACGAACGACGGCACATCACCGTTAACAAGAAGGTGCGCAACAGCCCAAATCTTTACGGCCGTCAGCTGTGGATGCCGGATTTTGCGAGTGATACGGGTTTTGGCACCGCTTGCGGCATAAAGGTAGACCGCAAACAGCATCAGAAGGTTATTAATACCGGTCATCGCAGGGCTGCGGCCCCAGTAAACGGCACCCTCTGCCGCGCGGTAGCCGATAACCATCAGCACGATCCCCAGCACCGCGCCAATCGTCACGACCAGCTTGCCTTTGTCACCCATCTTTTCGCGGCTGTCGGGTGCAAGGCGTTTCCAGAAATGCACGCCCGACCATAAAATCAGGCCAAGAATTAAGGTTGTCATACGTTCTCCAATGCGGCGATGGCCTCTGCTTTGGCCAAGGTCGCCTTTGCGGTGACGATATGCAAGTTCTCGACGATCTTGCCGTCGACGACGGCGACGCCCTGACCTGCGGCCGCGGCGTCGGCAAAGGCGGCAATTTGGCGGCGGGCAAGGTCGATGTCTGCGTCAGACGGGCCAAAGGCCGCGTTGGTGATCGCGATTTGCGCAGGGTGGATCAGGGTTTTGCCGTCAAAGCCGATATCGCGGCCTTCGGTGCATTCCGCCTGCAGGCCGTCGTCATCCTGAAAGGCGTTGTAAACGCCATCCAATGCGACAATCCCTGCAGCTTTCGCTGCCAGCAAGCACATCTGCAACGCCATCATCAGCGCTTGCCGCCCGCGCGACCCGATATCTTTCGCCAGATCATTGGTGCCCATCACGAACCCCGCAATGCGCGGATGTGCGGCGATAGACGCGGCGTTCAGCACGCCTTGCGGGGTTTCCATCATCGCCCAGATCGGCAGGTCAGGCACAAGCACGGCCAGAGCATCGACATCAGCAGTGCTGTTCACCTTGGGCAACAGGATCGCATCGCAATCCATCGCGGCAACGGCGGCAGCATCTTCACGGCCCCATGCCGTATCCAGCGCATTTATCCGCACGATCCGCAGCCGCATTCCGTAGCCACCGCCTGCCAGCGCCGCGAACAAGGTATCGCGGGCAGCAACCTTTGCGTCGGGTGTCACGGCGTCTTCCAGATCGAACAGAATCACATCGACGGGCAGGCTGCGTGCCTTTTCCAAGGCGCGGTCTTTGGATCCGGGGATATAAAGCGCTGATCTGGTGGGGCGGTCATGCATCGAATCTTCCTCGTAATAAAGTTGCGCGAACATGGCCAGAATCTTGCCAATGATTCAACCCTGATCTTGCCGCAATGCAGCAAAGGCGTGGTGAGTGTTTGTTAACTAATTGCTGGTATCCCGGTCGCAGGACGCACTGAATGCGGCTGATTTGGCAAGGATGGGTGGCATGCTGCGCTATTTTTCATATCTGTGTTTGTGGTTTGGCGCGGTCGTTCTGGCCACGACGCAGGCACAAGCGAGTCATTGTGCGGATCATGCAACAATCGTGCAGCGGCTGGCCACGGTATATGGTGAAAACCGACAGATTGCAGAAACCGGCCCGCAAAATACCTTGGTCGAGGTGTTTGTCGCGCAGCATACCGGCTCTTGGACGATCGCCGTTACCCGGCCTGACGGTTTGACCTGTCTGGTTGCCGCAGGCCAGGCATTCGATTGGCGTAGGGCATTGGTGCCTGCACCAGAAACGGATGTCTGATGATGCCGGCAGGCCGCGCCGAAAAGATTTTATGCCTCCGGCGGGGATATTTATGCTCTGACGATGAAGGCAGGCGTTCAGGTTACGGCCACCCAGATCAGACGCAGGCCGGTCGCCACCAGCAACACATACGTCAGCGCGAAAAAGGCGCGTTCCGGTACCAGCCAATGCGCCTTGACCCCGATCCACGCGCCCAGCAGCGCAAAGGGCGCCAGCAACGCACTGGCTGTCAGTGTTTCCAGCGTAAAAATGCCCAGATAGGCATAGGGGACCACCTTCATCCAGTTCACCGCCCAGAAAGTCACGACAGTGGTGGCCTGAAACGCAGTTTTGCTCAGCCCTTGCGACAACAGAAAGATAGCCGTGGGCGGCCCGCCCGCGTGGCTGACAAAGCTGGTAAAACCGCCAACCAGCCCGGCTGCCCAAGCGAACGGGCGCGAAAACGGCATCTGGTGGACGTTCAGCCACCCCAGAGAACGCGCCAGTTGATAGCCGACAAAGGCCAGACAGATCACCCCGATCAGCAGGCGGAACACGTCGGCATCGACAAGTGTGTAAAGCACGGCCCCGATGATGCAGCCCGGCACTGCCCCTTGCATCATACCCTTGGCCGAAGGCCAGTGCCATTTTCCCCAATAGGGGCGCAAGGTCGCGGCATCGACCAGCATGAACAGCGGCAAAATGATCCCCAAGGCAAGGCCCGGGGGCACCACCAACGCCAGAATCGCCCCTGCGACAAAGGCCGCACCCGACCCGAAACCGCCCTTCGATATCCCGCCAAACATGATTGCGGGTATTCCCACCGCAAAGAAAACCCAGTCGAATGCGATCACCTGACAGCCCCAAATGCCTGTTGTTGCACCTTGATTAGCCGCTTTGTCGGGATGTGACCATGACCTCCGATGTGATGCCGCGTTGCAGCACACTTGCCAGAGCCGCTGCAAAGGCTTACCCAAAGCGCGAAATTCAAACCACCAAAGGAAATATTTCCATGGCCAGACCCAAGATCGCGCTTATCGGTGCCGGACAGATTGGCGGCACGCTCGCCCATTTGGCGGCTGTCAAAGAACTCGGCGATGTCGTGCTGTTCGACATTTCCGAAGGCATCCCGCAAGGCAAGGCGCTGGATATCGCCGAATCCGGGCCAGCGGCGAAGTTCGACGGCAGCTTTAAAGGCACCAATGATTATGCCGATATCGCCGGTGCGGATGTGTGCATCGTCACCGCCGGTGTACCGCGCAAGCCGGGCATGTCCCGCGATGATCTGTTGGGCATCAACCTCAAAGTCATGAAGTCCGTCGGTGAAGGCATCGCTGCCCATGCACCGAATGCGTTTGTGATCTGCATCACCAATCCGCTGGATGCGATGGTCTGGGCGTTGCGTGAATTTTCCGGTCTGCCGCACCACATGGTTTGCGGCATGGCAGGCGTTCTGGACAGCGCCCGTTTCCGCCACTTTCTTGCGGAAGAATTCAACGTGTCCATGCGTGATGTAACTGCCTTTGTTCTGGGCGGTCATGGCGACACGATGGTCCCGCTGACCCGCTATTCGACCGTCGCGGGCATCCCGCTGCCCGATCTGGTGGAAATGGGCTGGACCACACAGGACAAGCTGGACGCAATCGTGCAGCGCACCCGTGATGGCGGCGCCGAAATTGTGGGCTTGCTGAAAACCGGCTCTGCATTTTACGCGCCTGCGACATCGGCGATCGAAATGGCCGAGGCTTTCCTGAAAGACCAGAAACGCGTATTGCCTTGTGCCGCGCATGTGGACGGCGCTTATGGTTTGAACGGGTTCTATGTCGGCGTCCCGACAGTGATCGGCGCAGGCGGCATCGAACGTGTGGTCGAGATCAACATGAACAAAGACGAACAGGCGATGTTCGACAAATCTGTCGACGCCGTCAAAGGTCTGGTCGAGGCTTGCAAGGGTATCGACGGCACTCTGGCCTGAAATCGTATCTAACGGATGAAGGGGTCGCCAGTGGCGGCCCCTTTTTTACGTGCGCATGGCAT
>PUNR01000237.1 GCA_003551805.1 Loktanella sp. | reverse complement strand
GTGGCCGACGGGATCGAGACGAATTGCCAGATGCTTTGCGGTTGCACATCGACAAGCGCTTGGTTGCGCAGATCGTCGGTTAGAATATCGCGGCCCTGCCTTTGCGACTGATGCAGGATGTCACAGTCGGGCACGGGTATATAACCACCACCACCAAAAGCGCGGTAGCTGTTGACCACCACGGCAAAGCGGCTGTCGGGTGCGACGTCGCGGCCGTTGTGGCGCAATTCGGTGATCCGGCGGGCACCGGGGGCGATAATCCGGCCGGTTGCGTCGTGGCGCGCGGGTTGTGTCAGGTCGATCGTATAGGTCAGGCCGAACAGGGCATCGAACATATAGGCGGGAAAATCAGGGTCCAGCAGAGGTTGGCCTGTCTTGCCCGGACTGATCCGGCAATAGCCCGACACCGCCTGTTCCAGCCAGTCGCGCAATTGCTGGCCGTTGCGATGCAGGATCACCGGCCTGTCGGTGTAGGGATAGATCGCGCTGACATTGCGCAGGTTAATCGGCCCCGCTGGAATGTCGATGTAATGACAAACTCCTGCCTTTCCACCAGCCCTGAAAGGCGGGACGACAGTCACCAGCGGTAATGTATCAGCGGGCAGGGCGGCTTTGGCATAGCGCGTCATCGCGGCGGCAAGAATCTGGCGTGGCAGATCCGGCAGCACCGGTGCGAAATAGCTGTGCAACCTCTGCCGCGTTTGCGCCACAGGCTGTCTGATCCTTGCCAGTGCTCTGGCATGATGCTGGTCCAGATCGGCGATGATCTTTTGTCCCGCAACGCTTTGGGGCGGGTCGTGTGATGCTGGCAATGTGCGGCTGTCATGGTCCGCAATACGCCAGCCTTGTGCGTCATGGGTCAGCGTCAGGGTGATCAACCCCAACTGGTTGCCTGAAAATCCGGCACCGACCACGGGCTTGCCATGCAGGGTGGCTGTAAAAGTCTGATGCGTGTGACCGGTCAGGACCACATCGATACCGGGAATTGCCGCCAGCGGGCGCGCCGCATTTTCCATACCCTGGGTATATTGGTCCGCGCCAATCCCAGTATGGCACAAGGCCACGATGATATCGGCACCGGCTTGCCTGATCTGCGGCACCAGATCGCGTGCGGTTTGGACCATGTCACTGGCCGTTACCGCGCCATGCAGCGCCATATGGTCCCATTGCATGATCTGCGGTGGCACAAGGCCCAGAACGCCGACCCTGATCGCGCGCGCCTGTCCGTCGGAACAGATCACCTCTCGGTCCAGCACGACATAAGGGCGGGCGCAGGCAGGGCTATTTTGCCAGTCTACATTGGCGCAAACGACCGAAAATGGGGCATTGCGCAGCACCTCGTCCAAGAAGGCCAGCCCATAATTGAATTCGTGATTGCCCAAAGCCACGGCATCATAGCGCAGCGTTGCAAAGGCGCCGATCATTGGATGCACGGCGTTATGCAGGCCGTTTTCCGCGATCAGATCGGCCAGCGGATTGCCTTGCAAAAAATCGCCATTGTCGAACAACAGCGTCAGCCCGTCAGGGGCTGATTGCAAGCTTACGATCTGGTCGGCCAACTGCACGAGGCCCTTGGTACGGTCGGGCTGATCGGTGAAATAATCAAATGGCAGGATCTGCATGTGCAGGTCGGTCGTTTCCACGATCCTTATAGTCCCTGTGGAAACTGGCTGTCTGTCTTTGATCTGAAACCAATCTGCACTTACCATTCATGCAACTTAAGCGCGTATTTCGACGATGGCCATAGTAGACTGGCGGAATAGTTTGAACTTCGCCCTCTGGCGTGGCATTTCGGCGTGATGATGTTGTCTGAAACAGTGACTTTTGGTGGTTCCGCCCTTGATCGGGCAGCTGATTTGCGTGGTGATCCGGCGGCTGTTGCCGCGATGGTCGGGGCGCGGGCGATCTTGTTGTGGCGCGGCAAGCCGATGGTGATGGATGACGCATTGGTGCAGGTGGCGATGGATCATCCGGTCATGGCCGATACAGCGCCGGACCTGATCCTGCTGGGCCGCGATGATGTAGGGCCGGTCTTTGCTGCCGATCTTTCGGGGTGGACGCCGCCCGATCTTGATATCACCCATCTGGATACGTTCCTTGATCCGTCCGAGCAAAAGCATCCCGCCATGCCCGTGCAGGCCGGTTTTGCCGAATTGCGCGCGATCATGACGCGGCTGTCACCGCGCGACGCCGAACTGGCCGCGACCGCCAAGGCCGTGATGGGCTGGCACCAGACGCACGGTTTTTGCGCCAGATGCGGTGCGCAAAGCGTGGTTGCCATGTCGGGCTGGCAGCGCAATTGCCCCGCTTGCGGCGCGCATCATTTTCCGCGCACTGACCCTGTCGTCATCATGCTGATCACACATGGCAATGCCGTGCTGGTGGGCCGGTCACCGGGCTGGCCTGAAGGGATGTATTCCCTGCTGGCAGGCTTTGTCGAACCCGGCGAAACAATAGAGGCCGCAGTCCGCCGCGAGGTGCGTGAAGAGGCGGGCATCGCCGTCGGCGCCGTGCGCTATTTGTCCAGCCAGCCGTGGCCGTTTCCGGCGTCGTTGATGTTTGGCTGTGCAGGCGATGCGCTGACGACTGATCTGGTGATCGACAGAACCGAGATTGAAGACGCGATCTGGGTCAGCCGCGAAGATATGGCTTTGTCATTTGCCGGTTTGCACCCGACGATCAAGCCCGCGCGCAAAGGTGCCATCGCGCATTTTCTGATCGACAACTGGCTTGCCGACCAAAGTTACGAGGAACCTTGTTATGAAGCTTAGTACCCGTGAAGACATCGCCGCACCGATAGATCACGTTTTCGCCCGCGCCAGCGATTTTGCCGCATTCGAACGCCGTGCCATGCGTGAAGGTGCCGCCGTGACGCGCTTGTCCAGCGGTCCGGTCGCCGTCGACACAAGCTGGGACATCGAGGTGCGGATACGTGGCCGCAAGCGCCGTTTCACGTCTGTTCTGACATCGCTTTGCGCGCCGGACGGATATGTCGTCACAACGCAATCCGACGGCATGACGATCGTAAGCACAGTCGATCTGGTCGCCTTGTCGCCCAACCGCACCCGTGTCAGCGTGGCCATCGACATGAAAGCGCGCACCTTGACCGCGCGGGTGGTGCTGCAATCGCTGAAACTGGCCAAAAGCAGGCTGAGCGAACGGTTCAGGGCGCGTATGCACAGCTATGCCCAAGTGATCGAGGACGCCTATCCCAAGGGCAGTTAAGGCAGGCGTCTGCGGCACGCCGCACAGGTGCGACTTTTACTGGTTGGCGGTTTCGTGGCGGCGTGCGGCGGCGGGGAACACACCCATGATATGCAGCAGGTCGGTGAAATAGCCCAATTCTTCTAGCGCGAGTTGGACATTGTGATCTTCGGGGTGGCCTTCGATTTCGGCATAGAATTGCGTGGCTGTGAACGCACCGCCAACCATGTAGCTTTCCAGCTTGGTCATGTTCACGCCATTGGTCGCAAAGCCGCCCATTGCCTTGTAAAGCGCGGCGGGAATGTTGCGCACACGGAACACGAAACTGGTCACCATGCCGTGGTCACCGCGCCGGGAATGGTCAGGATCGCGGGCCATAATCAGGAAACGTGTAGTGTTGCGGTCGTGATCCTCGATATGGCGGGCCAGCACTTGCAGGCCATAGATTTCCGCGGCCAGTTCCGACGCCAGCGCCGCAATATGCAGGTCCGGGCCTTCAGCGACTTCGCGCGCGGCGCGGGCATTGTCGGTGCTGGTATGGCCGGTGATGTTATGGGCGCGCAGAAAACCCGCGCATTGCGGCAGAATCACCGGATGACCGAAAGCTTTGGTGATTTCGGACAACTTTGCCTCTGGCTTGGCCAGCAGGTTGATATGCACCCGCACGAAGGTTTCATCGACGATATGCAGTCCGCTTTGCGGCAACAGTGAATGCACGTCCGCGACGCGCCCGTAGGTCGAATTTTCTACAGCGATCATACCCAGATCGGCATCGCCATTGCGCACGGCGTCAATCGCGGCCTCGAATGTGGGGCAGGGCAAGGGCGCGTGGTCGGGGCGGGCGGTGGCGCAGGCTTCGTGGCCATAAGCCCCCAATTCCCCCTGAAAGGCGATTTTTGGTGACATGACTGTGTTCTCCTGACGGCAAAGGCGAAAAATGCGCATTTCGTCGCGCCAGTATACCTTGCAACAGCGGGGGGGAAGAAGATACACACCCCTAAACTTTGATCTGGATGGACCGCGACATGTTCGACACAATGACCGTTACAAAAGCCGTTGGTGCGCTCTGCGCGACTTTGCTTGTTTACTTGCTGGGCGCCACGATCGCGTCGTCGATTTATTTTGGCGGCGGGCATGGTTATTCCGAACAGGCCTATATCATTCCGGTCGAAGAAACGGTGGCCGATGGTGGTGAAGAGGTCGAAGAAATCGACTTTGCCGTCGTCATGGCATCGGCCAGTGCAGCGGACGGTGAAACCCTGTGGCGCAACTGCCGCGCCTGTCACGCGCTGGAATCGGGTGTGCATGGCACCGGGCCTGCGCTTTACGGTGTCGTTGACCGCCCCGTGCATTTTTATGACGACTTCAACTATTCAGGCGCGCTGATTGCGGCGACTGATGTTTGGGATCACGACAGCCTGAACGCGTTTCTGGAAAACCCCCGCGGTTACGCCCCTGGTACATCGATGGGCTATAACGGCATGCGCAATGTGCAGGACCGCGCCAACCTGATTGCCTATCTCGAAACCATCGGCGGCTGATCTGCCGGTTGACCGATCAAGGGCCGCCCTGCGCAGGGCGGCCTTTTTTATTGGCAAACCGGTATGAACACCGCGTGATCACGCATTCTCAACTTGAATGTTTGCCTTTGCGCGCTTTAGCTTCATTTCACAAAGATAAACCGAGCGGAGTTTGCCATGCCCCACAATCCCAAGGTCCACGCCAAAGCCCAGACGCCAGACAGCGCCGCGCATCGGCTGACCGCTTGGGTAGCGGGGTCGTTTGTGGGGGTTGCGGCTTTGCTGGTGGCCAGCGACCTGCGCGCGCAGGACGAGGTAGAGATCATCGTCTCGCACGGGTTCAATGAATATGGTGATTTGAAATATGGCGCTGATTTCGCGCATCTGGATTACGTGAACCCCGACGCCCCGAAAGGCGGCGAAATCAGCGTTTCGGCTGACGGATCGTTCGATTCCATGAACCCGTTTGCAACGCTGTCAGGTACGCCCGGTGCGCTGTCTTCGATCATGTTTGAACGCTTGATGGACAGCACCGATGACGAGGTCGGATCATATTATTGCCTGCTGTGTACCACGATCGAATATCCTGCCGATCAGGCTTGGGTGATCTTCAACCTGCGCGACGACGTGACCTTTTCCGATGGCACGCCCATGACGGCCGAAGACGTGATCTTTACCCATGAATTGCTGATTACCCAAGGGACACCGTCGTTTCGTGTTGCTGTTAGTGATCTGGTGCCGGGATACGAGGCGTTGGATGAATACACGGTCAAATTCACCTTCAACCCTGATGCACCCACCCGTGGCCGTGTCAGCCAGATGGCCAATGCGATCGTGATGTCCAAGGCATGGTTTGAAGAAACCGGTGCCCGTCTGGATGAAAGCCGGCTGCAAACCTCGCCCGGCACTGGTCCATATATGGTCGACCGTGTCGATGCAGGACGCCAGATTATCTATCGCCGCAACCCTGATTACTGGGGGCAGACGCAGCCACTGATGGTCGGGCGCGCCAATTTCGACACCATCCGTGTCGAATATTTCGCCGACAGCTCTGCCGGGTTCGAGGCGTTCAAGGCCGGTGAATTCACCTTCCGGCGTGAAAATTCCTCGATCAACTGGGCGACATCTTATGATTTTCCTGCGATCCGCAATGGCTGGGTTGTGCAGGACACGTTGGATGACGGGTCGTTGCCGCCTGCGACCGGCTTTGTGTTCAACCTGCGGCGCGACAAGTTTCAGGACCGCAACATCCGTCTGGCGCTTGGCCTGATGTATAACGGCGAATGGACCAACGAAAACCTGCAATACGGGCTGTTTCAGCAGCGCGCCAGTTTCTGGGAAAACGACCGCCTGCGCGCCACCGGACTGCCCGAAGGCCGCGAGCTTGAGATGCTCGAAACTGTGCGCGACGTTCTGCCCGAGCAAATCTTTACCGAAGACGCGTTTATGCCACACACAAGCGGCGACCGTCCGCTGGACCGCAACAACCTGCGCCGCGCGCTTGAACTGATGGAGCAGGCGGGTTTTACCCCCAGCGCAGACGGGCGTTTGCGTGATGCCGACGGGCGCACTCTGGATGTTGAGTTTCTGGAAACGCGGCAAGCGATGGACAGGCTGATCACGCCCTACATCGAAAACCTGCAACGATTGGGCGTGAACGCGGTTTATACGCGCGTGGACCCGCCGCAATATCAGGCGCGGACGCAATCCAATGATTTCGACATGCTTTTCGGCGGCTACAACACCGGATTGCAGGAAGGCACCGGGATCACGCAACGATTTGGCTGCGAAGACCGTGACGACGTGTTCAACCCCGCTGGCTATTGTTCCGAGGCGTTTGACCAGCTTGCCAAATTTGTCACCGCCGCTGGCGATTACGATGAAATGGCCGCTGCGGTCCAAGCAATCGACCGTGTGATGCGCTATGATTATTTCATGGTGCCGACGTGGTTCCTTGGCCAGAACTGGGTCGCATATTTCGATATGTTCGAATATCCCGAAAACCTGCCGGAATTCGGGCTGGGGCATCTGGATTACTGGTGGTTCAATCAGGACAAATACGATGCCCTGATCGCTGCTGGCGCGTTGCGGTAAGTTATGGGCGCTTATATCTTCCGACGGCTGTTGCTGGTCATTCCGACCCTGATCGGGATCATGATTATCAACTTTGCGCTGGTGCAATTCGTGCCGGGTGGCCCGATTGAACAGATCCTTGCCAATCTTGAAGGGCGCGGCGACGTGTTCCAAAGCTTTTCCGGCGGGGCAGGCGATGCCGATTTCGGCAGGGATAGCAGCAGCGAATATGTCGGCGCGCGCGGCCTGCCACCGGAATTCATCGCCCAGTTGGAACGCGAATTCGGGTTTGACAAACCACCCGTTGAACGGTTCTTCAACATGATGTGGAACTATATGCGGTTCGATTTCGGCAACAGCTATTTCCGGTCGATCAGCGTGTTTGATCTGGTGCTGGAAAAGATGCCGGTGTCGATCACGCTTGGCCTGTGGTCAACGCTGATCGCCTATATGATCTCGATCCCGCTTGGCATCAAAAAGGCCGTGCGCGATGGCACGCCGTTTGACACATGGACCAGTGGTGCCATCATCATCGGCTACGCGATCCCCGGTTTTCTGTTCGCGATCCTGCTGATCGTTTTGTTCGCAGGCGGGTCGTATTTCCGTATCTTCCCGTTGCGCGGTCTGACGTCATCGAATTTCGCGGATCTGTCGCTGATCGGCAAAATCCTTGATTATCTGTGGCACATCACACTGCCGGTGCTGGCGTCCACCATCTCGGCGTTTGCCACGCTGACCTTGCTGACCAAAAACAGCTTTCTGGACGAGATCAAGAAACAATATGTCATCACCGCCAAAGCCAAGGGGCTGTCGGAATCCCGCGTGCTTTATGGTCATGTATTCCGCAACGCGATGCTGATCGTGATTTCCGGCTTTCCGGCGCTGTTCATCGGTGTGTTCTTTGGCGGATCGCTGATTATCGAAACGCTGTTCTCGCTGGATGGTCTGGGACGTTTGGGGTTCGAGGCGGCCGTCGCCCGCGACTATCCCGTTGTGTTCGGGACGCTGTTTGCGTTTTCGCTGATCGGACTGGTGGTCGGGATTTTGACCGACATCACTTATGTCTTCATCGACCCCCGCATTGATTTCGAGGCACGAAACTGATGCGCCTGTCCCCTCTCAATCAACGCCGCTGGCGCAATTTCAAACGCAACCGGCGGGCCGTTTGGTCGCTGATTATCTTTGGTGTTCTGTTCGGCCTATCACTGGTCGCTGAATTGATCGCCAATGATAAACCGATCCTTGTCAGCTATCAGGGCGAATTGCGCATGCCGATCGCGCAATTCTATTCCGAACGCGACTTTGGCGGCGATTTCCCCACCCAGGCCCGCTATCAGGATGTCGAGGTGCAATGCCTCATCCGCACAGGCGGGATGGAGGATTGTTTCGACGACCCCGAAGCCATGATCGCCGCCGTTCTGGCAGGCGAGGATCTGGGCGAAGGGTTTCAGCGCGGCTGGATAATCTGGCCCCCGATCCCCTATTCCTACAACACCATCGTCGATGTGCCGGGCGTCGCCCCTGCGGCACCATCTGCAACGAACTGGCTGGGCACCGACGACACCAAACGCGATGTCACCGCGCGGGTGATCTATGGCTTCCGTCTGTCGATTGTCTTTGCACTGATGGTGACGGTGTCGGCCTCTGTCATCGGTATCACGGCAGGCGCTGTGCAAGGGTATTTCGGTGGCTGGACCGATCTGGCCTTCCAGCGCTTTATCGAGATATGGACTGGCACACCGTCGCTTTATGTCATCATCATCGTCTTCGCGATATTAGGGCGAAGTTTCTGGTTACTGGTGTTCCTGACGGTGCTTTTTGGCTGGCCCGCGCTGGTGGGCGTGGTGCGCGCGGAATTCCTGCGCGCGCGCAATCTGGAATATGTGCGCGCGGCCAAGGCGCTGGGCGTGCCAAACCGGACGATCATGTTCCGCCACATGCTGCCCAATGCGATGGTCGCGACAGTGACGATGCTGCCTTTCCTCGTGACAGGCGCCATCGGCACATTGGCATCGCTGGATTTTCTGGG
>PUNR01000407.1 GCA_003551805.1 Loktanella sp. | reverse complement strand
GACCTCGCGGTCGATCTCGGTATGCGCGTCCTTCATCCCTGACAGATCGGTTTCTTCAAGGATCGCGGTGCCGAATCGGGGTTCGGCGAAAATCATCACGCCAGCAGCCGATTGCAGCAAATGGGCGCAGGTGCGCGATCCGACGACCAGAAAGAAGGCATCCTGCATCTTGCGGTGCAGCCAGATGATTCCCGTCAGGCCGCAGAACACCTCGCGCTGGCCACGTTCCTTGAGAACCGGCGCGGTGCGGCAACCGCCGTTGGAAGGGGTCAGGGCGTTCATGCGCGACCCTCTGCATCAAGGCGGGCCATGCGCAGTTTCCACAGAAACTGTCCGGCGTTGATGATATAGGCGGCATAGGCGGCCAATGCGACATACATCAGCGATACGGGGTCCATCGCACCGGTCAGCAGCGCCACCATGTACCACAGGTGCAACGCGATCACGCCAAAGCTGAACACGTCTTCCCAGAAGAAAGCTGGGGCGAAAAGGTATTGGCCGAAAACAACTTTTTCCCAAATCGCGCCGGTAACCATGATCACCAGCAGGAAGATCGTCTTGATCACGATGGAAATTGTCGCGGCCTCGTATCCGGCGCCAGTCGCCAGATAACGCAGCACCAAAGCAAGCGAAATCAGGAAGACGACAAACTGCACGGGGGCCAGAATACCCTGAACCATGGTCCATCGCGTGCTGTCGCGGCGGATGCGTTCGGCGTCTGAATAAAGCCGCCGTGCCGCTGTGCGACCGCGGGATGATACGCTTCCCGGTGCGGTGCTTGTAACGGACATGAACGGGCCTCCACTTATTGCTTATGAACAGACTAGGGGCGTTTGGGGTGATGTGTCAACTTTAACTTACACTCTACCTGCCAGATGTGTAAGTTCGCCGCACCACATGTGAAAGTCCTTTAAACGCTATGTTTATCATAGATTTATACGGGCTTGTCCGCGTCAAAACCTGACTGGTGTCAATTTGCTTTGACATTCAAGGCCGCAACACAGACAATGGAAGGGACGCACAGACGCGCACCTCTGCGTGGCGCAAACGGGAGCGGATATGGCTGATCGCCAAAACACGGACGTCATGGCAAAAGCAGCATCTTCGGCTGGGCCTGTCAGCCTGACCCTTGTGCCCCAAACCGAACGCCATTTTGACCGTGATGTTATGACAGCCATGCGAAAGGCAGCATTGTCATCAGACCGTCACGAATGCGTGGATGTCCTGAAGCGCGCGCTTGATAGTGGGATCGCACGCGACGACATCGCTGATTTTTACATTCCGGAACTGGCGCGCGACCTTGGTCTGGACTGGTGCGCCGACAACATGAGCTTTGCACTGGTCACGATCGCTGTGTCCCGTTTGCAGGCCATGCTGCGTGAATTGGGGCCTGAATGGTCCGGCGACCAATCGGCCAACCCGTCTGCGCCGTCGATCATGCTGATCGTATCCGATGGCGTGCATCACACGCTGGGCGCTATGGTGTTAAGCGGTCAATTGCGGCGCAAGGGCCTGTCTGTTCGTCTGATGTTAGGCGTACAATTACATGATCTTGCCGATAAACTGGCGAAATCGTGCTATGATGCTGTTTTCGTTTCGTCATCATTGGGTGAAACACTTGAATCATTGCGCCGGATCGTGAATGTAGTGCGGACGTCGTCGAAAAAGGCCGTTCCGGTCGTTATTGGCGGCACCATTCTTGAGGCCGAAACCAAGTACAACGTCACATCTTTGACCGGCGCGGACTATGCAACAAGCGTCCCGAGCGAGGCGTTAGAACTTTGCGGGCTCACAACAAAATACCTGAGCATCGCGCCGCAACAGCGCGGGGCCTAGCCCATGCAGATATATCTGCACGAAGGGACACCGCCATGACATCGCGCGGGGCGAAATATTGGACCAGCGGCGCAATTCCGTTGATCGCACCAGAAGTGCTTGGCGATATCATTAGTGATGTCGCTGATCTGGCTATAGTGATTTCAGAAACAGGCGAGGTTCTGTCTGTCATCGTCAATCCGGCGCATCCTTCGTTTCTGGTACTGGAGCATTGGGAAGGCAAAGACATCCGCGATTCGCTGGCTGTCGAAAGCTTGCCCAAGTTTGAAAAGCGGTTTGCAGAGTTTCTGTCAGGGCAAACTGACGTCAAACCGGTCGAATTGAACCATTCGCGCGAAGTCAGCGATTGGGATGCCCCGGTGCGTTACAGTTTCCACCGGATCGCGCCAAATGGCGCTGTGCTGATGCTGGGCCGCGATCTGCGCGCAGTGGCAGAGATGCAGCAACAGTTGATTAACGCACAACTTGCCTTAGAACGCGATTACGAGGTGCAGCGCGAATTCGACACCCGATTCCGTGTCTTGCTCAGCAATATGTCCGAACCGGTGCTTTTCGTTTCTGTTGAAAGCGGCGACATCACCGAGGCGAACGCCGCAGCGACAACCTTGATGGACCGGTCTCGCGATGATCTGATCGGCAATCCGCTGGTCAGCTGCTTTGAAAGCCGCAAACGCGGTGATCTGATCGAAGCACTGACCACGCTGGCGATATCAGAGCGCGCTGACGGTATGAAAATCGAACTACGCGGCAAGACAAAACTGGTCCAGATTGCGCCGACTTTGTTCCGTGCGGCGGGTGAACGTATCCTGCTGTGCCGTGTCATACCGACGGATGAATCGACGCTGAACGCCGACAATCTGGCCCGCAACATGCAAGACCTGTATGTCAGCGGTCCAGAAGCCATTGTTTTCGCAGCTGAAAATGGTGACGTGTTGTCTGCCAACGATGCGTTTCTTGACCTGATTGACGTGGCCCATGACATCAATGTCCGTGGCCGGTCATTGGCCGATTATTTGCAGCGCGGCAGCGTCGACCTGAAGGTCATGACAGAAAACGCCACCCGTGCAGGCCGGATGCGGATGTATGGGACCAAAATTGCCGGTCAATACGGCAGCCCGCGCGCGGTCGAGATTTCAGTGACCAAGCTGCATGCTGGCAATCATTCTATCTTTGCCTTCGTGATGCGCGATTCCAACCATGCCGAGGCCAGCCGTGGCGCGATGTTGCCCAGCAATGACGAAAGCATGCGGTCGGTTGTCGAACTTGTCGGCAGTGCCACGCTGAAGGATATCGTGGCCGAAACCACGAATGTCGTTGAAAAGATGTGTATCGAAACAGCCGTTTCGTTGACGATGAACAACCGCGTTGCCGCAGCAGAAATGCTGGGCCTGTCGCGCCAATCGCTTTACGTCAAACTGCGCAAATTCGATCTTTTGACCCGCGACACTGACGACAGTTAGTGATTGCTGTGGTCGGACAGGTCGGTGATATCCTCGACATAAAAGACCACCGGTACGTTTCCCGCGTTTTCAAACACCAGCACGGCATCGAATTTTTCACCCACCTCGAACGGATCACCGTTCAGGCCCATGAACATCACATGCAATCCGCCCGGCGCGAAGGTCACAGTTTCACCGGCTGGAATCTCGACTGAATCAACATGCACCATCCGGGCGATGTCGCCGTCCATCTCGGTGGTGTGGATCATGACCCGCGGAAAATCGGCAATCACTTCGATCAGGCTGTCAGCGGCGTCGCCGTTGTTCAAGATCTGGAAATATCCCGCGCCGGTCTGTGCCGTCGGCGCCGTTGCACCTGCCGCAGGATGGATGATCTGCAAACCACCAACGGTGTAATCATGCGCCAGCAGCATGGTCGGCAGCAAAAGCGCGGCAATGATAAGGTTCTTCATCAGGCTCTCCTTTACGGGGTGCTTTATCTCGGCAAGGCACGCCCGGCAAGGACAGCTAGCGCGGACTGCGCTTTGCCAATATCCGCTGCAACGTACGCCGGTGCATCGACAACCGCCGCGCTGTCTCAGACACGTTGCGGTCACAAAGCTCGTAAACCCGCTGGATATGTTCCCAGCGCACGCGATCGGCGCTCATCGGGTTTTCGGGGGGTGGCGGCAGCCCGTCAGTCACCGCAAGCAAGGCGTTTGTGACATCCGTCGCATCAGCAGGTTTAGCCAGATAATCGGTGGCCCCGATTTTTACCGCGGCCACGGCTGTCGCAATGGCACCATAGCCGGTCAATACCACGATCCGGCTTTCGGGGCGTCGGGCGCGCAGGGTTTCAACCACATCCAACCCGTTTCCATCCTCGAGCCGCAGGTCGACGACGGCATAGGCAGGCGGACGGGCCGTCGCAATAGCCTTACCGGCAGCAACAGAGCCTGCCATTTCCACCTCGAACCCGCGCTTTTCCATGGCCTTGGCCAAACGTTTCAAAAAAGCATCGTCGTCATCCACCAAAAGAAGCGATTTGTCATCACCCAGGTCCAATGGTTCGGTCGTCATGCTATTCACCTTCAATCTTGTTAGGATTGAATTAGGCCGCGGCAGCCACCCGTCAACGCCCGAACGACCCGCTGAATGGTCGCATTGCTTGCAGCACGCGCACGGCCTATCACAGAGACTTATGGCAAAGGGTGTTCGGACAGATGGCCATTTCCAGCCTTGATGGTTTTCACGATCAGGAACGCAGCAATTGGGTGCGGTTGCGGACGCTTGTCACCCTGCGCTGGTTCGCAGCACTTGGACAAGCCATTGCGGCCATTGTCGCGGCCAACGTCTATGACCTTGATTTTCAGTATGGGCTTGTCGGGGTCGTTATCGCCTGTTCGGTCCTTGCGAATGTGATTTCGGGTTACAGCAACCCGGAAAACAAGCGCCTGTCAGAACGCGAAGCCACACTTTGGCTGTTTTTTGATCTGGTACAATTGTCGCTTTTGCTGTTCCTGACCGGCGGGCTGAACAACCCGTTTGCCTTGCTTGTGCTGGCACCGGTCACAATCGCAGCGACGGTTTTGCAGTTGAAAAGTACCGTTTTTCTGGGTGTGACCGCGATTATTCTTATTACGCTGATCAGTCAGTGGAATTTACCGCTGATCACCGAGACAGGGTTTATACTGGCCTTGCCGCTTTTGTTTCAATTCGGCTTTTGGCTTGCTTTGGTGATCGGTGTGATCTTTCTGGCGATTTATGCCCGTCAGGTCACAACAGAAATGCATGCCATGGGCGAAGCTTTGCTGGCCACGCAGCTAGCCTTGGCGCGCGAACAAAAGCTGACTGATTTGGGCGGTGTTATCGCCGCAGCAGCGCATGAACTGGGTACGCCACTGGCGACGATCAAACTGGTCAGCACCGAGTTGATGGAAGAATTGGAAAACCACCCCGAACTGCTCGAAGACGCCACCCTGATCCGGTCACAGGCGGACCGCTGCCGCGATATCCTGCATTCGATGGGTCGCGCGGGCAAAGACGACCTGCATTTGCGGCAGGCCCCCTTGGAAACTGTTGTCCGCGAAGCGGCAGAGCCCCACCTTGGCCGCGGCAAAATCGTCACATTCGAAACCGCGCCGGAGGCGGGCGCAAACCAGACCCACCCCCTTATCAAACGGCGGCCAGAGATTATCCACGGCCTGCGCAACCTGATCCAGAACGCCGTGGATTTTTCGCAAAGCGAGGTCTGGATTGAAACGACATGGTCCGAGACCACGATCAGCGTGCGTATTTCAGACGACGGCAGCGGTTTTCCACAATCTGTGATCGGGCGCATCGGTGACCCTTATGTCCGTCGCCGCCGCTTTGCCGAAGATGGCAAAAGCCGTCCGGGTTATGAAGGTATGGGGCTTGGTCTGTTCATCGCCAAAACGTTGCTGGAAAGGTCCGGCGCACAGTTAAGCTTCACCAACAGCCGCCGTCACGGTCACGCAAGTTGGACCGGACAGGCCACTGGCGGCGCAATCGTCGATGTCGTGTGGCCGCGTGACAAGGTCATTTCCGCAGAAAAGGGCGACATGCGCGCCTTGGGGAAGAACCTGCCCATTGATCCATGGCCATGATTGTAACGGTCGCTTAACCCGTCTTTAACCTTGCTGATGCAGTGTTGCGGCGTGGACAGGCAAGGACGCGTGCAGAATGACTGTGATTCTTTTGATGATTGCCGTTTTGATGGCTGTGGCAGGCATGATGCTGGTATGGCGACGCAAACGGGCGATTGCAGGGCCGGCCATGGCAGTATCGGGGCCGGTGTTCTTGTTTCGCGACGCCGATCTGATCGACATGACACCGGATGCGCAGCAGATGATTGCCGCGTTCGAACATATGCCCGACCGCGACGCCGTGCTGCATGTTTTGGGGCAGGATTTTCCCGATCTGGTCGACCATCTGGCGCGCACTGACCAGATTTCGCGCCAGTTTGTACATCACACAGACCCGACAAATTCAGTGATGCTTGATTGGCCGAACGGGCAAATGCGTCTTGCGGTGCAGGGGGGCAGGTGCGCCAACCCGACGGCTGGGGATGGTGAACTTGCGCTGCTGCGCGATGTTGCAAAGTTTTCACCGCATTTGATTTGGCATACGGATCGGGATGGTGTGGTTGTCTGGGTCAATCAGGCTTACCGCGATTTCTGGGCGCAGCTTTATCCCCAAGATGCATCCGACATCGCAGACATGGTGCTTTTTCCACAGATACGCGATGTCGCTGATCCGATGGTGCGCCGCATTGCCGTGCCGCTGCCGCAGCAGGGTGCAGAAAACTGGTTTGATGTATCAACGATCAGCCAACAGGATAAAGCATTGCATTTTGCAACTGACGCCAATGCCATGGTGCGCGCCGATCACGATCGCCAGACTTTCGTGCAGGCGCTGGGTAAAACATTTGCCGACTTGTCTATCGGGCTGGCCATTTTCGATAAACGTCGCCAACTGGTGACATTCAATCCGGCTTTGCTGGACATGACACGGCTCGGGTTTGAATTCTTAAGCACACGCCCGACGATCGATACCGTGCTGGACAGGTTGCGCGAAACACGCATCCTACCGGAACCAAAGAACTATGCAACATGGCGCGACCGGTTCACTGCTGTCGAAACCGCAGCCAAGAACGGCACCTATAGCGAGGTGTGGAACCTGCCAGATGGACAGGCCTTTCGCGTCACAGGGCGACCGCACCCTGACGGTGCCTTCGCCTTTGTGTTCGAAGACATCACCGCAGATCTGTCACTGACCCGCCGTTTCCGGTCTGACATTGAAGCAGGGCAAGCGGTGCTGGACGCCTTGCCCGACGCAGTTGCCGTGTTTTCCACCGCCGGGACGCTGGTCATGTATAACAAAGCTTACATGGCCTTGTGGACCACGGGCCGCGATCACGGACTGGAACATCGCAGCTTCAAGGCCGAACTGGTGGGCTGGCAAAACCTGTGCGCCACAGCACCCGACTGGGAAGAATTGCAACATTATGTCCATCTTTTGGGACCACGCCAGCCTTGGGCAGATGATGCGCTGCTTGCCGACGGGCGTTTGGTGCGCTGCCACGCCAACGCCGTTGCAGGGGGCATGACCATGGTCAGGTTTGCCGTGTCGCCACGCGCCGTCCCAGCCTTGCGCAAACTGACGCAAGCGGACCCTGCAATCCGTGCAGCGAAACGCTGATTTGGTCTTGCGGGCAATGGCACAGACCATAGAGTCGCGCCATGACACCCGCCACCCACCAGATCAGCCTTGCCGATGAAACGGCCACCAACGCCTTTGCCACTGCAATGGCGGAATTGCTGCGCGCCGGTGATACGATCCTGCTGCAAGGCCCGATTGGTGCGGGAAAATCCGCCTTTGCCCGTGGCGTGATCCGCGCCCGTCTTGGCCGGATGGAGGATGTGCCATCGCCGACCTTTACCTTGGTGCAAACTTACGAGGCGCCTGATGGCGACATCTGGCATTGCGACCTTTACCGTCTGACCAACCCCGACGAAGTGCTGGAATTAGGGCTGGAAGAGGCGTTTCAGACCGCGATTTGCCTGATCGAATGGCCTGACCGGCTTGGCGCTGATGTGCCGCGCGACGCGTTGACGCTGACTTTTGCCGCGCGGGCCGACGACCATCTTGTGACCGTCGCTGCACCGCCCGCATGGCAGGACCGCCTGACAGGTCTGCATGTCTGACCGCGAAGCCATGATCACTGCATTTCTGGCGCAGACCGGCCATGGCGCGTGGACGCGGCATGTCATTGCGGCCGATGCGTCCAGCAGGCGGTATCTGCGGCTGACACAAGGCGCAAAGTCGCTGATCCTGATGGATGCGCCGCCGGAAACCGGCGAGAATACCGCACCTTTCGTGCAGATCGCAAATTTTCTGACCAGCGCAGGCCTGCATCCACCCGCAATACTGGCGCAGGACATTGCGCAGGGGCTGCTGCTTCTGTCCGACCTCGGCCCGCAGGATGTGGCGCGCTGGATTGACCAGCATCCAGCCGATGCCCTGCCGGTTTACCGCGCCAGTGTCGATGTGCTGGTCCATCTGGCAAAGGTCACCCCCCCCGACCTGACCCGCCTGACCCCGGACGTCGCGGGTGACATGGTGGCGATCACCGGCACCTATTACGCCCAGCGCCCCGTGCCTGACCTAAGCGCCGCCGTGACACAAGCGATGGCGGCGCTTGCACCGAATCCCGATACGCTCGCCCTTCGGGATTATCATGCGGAAAATCTGATCTGGCGGCCCGATCTGACAGGGCTGGCGCGGGTCGGACTGCTGGATTTTCAGGACGCTTTCGTCGCGCCACTGGGCTATGATCTGGCATCCTTGCTGCGCGATGCGCGGCGCGATGTTCCGGATGATATTTGCACCGCGATGATTGCCCACTTCCGCACGGCAACGGGCGCGGGTGATGATTTTCCGGCGCAACTGGCCTGCCTTGGCGCACAGCGTAACTTGCGGATTTTGGGCGTTTTCGCAAGGTTGGCCAAAGAGATGGGCAAAACCCGCTATATTCCGATGATCCCGCGCGTCTGGGCACAGTTGCAAAAAGACCTCGCCCAGCCCGCGCTCGCTGATCT
>PUNR01000176.1 GCA_003551805.1 Loktanella sp. | reverse complement strand
GCCGCCGCCGCCATCGGCAATTTCGACGGCGTGCACCTGGGCCACCGCGCGGTGATCGACCTGACGCGGCAGGCGGCCCAAACTGCCAGCGCCCCCTTGGGGATCATGACATTTGAACCCCATCCGCGCAGCTATTTCGGGCGCGATACCGGCCCCTTTCGCCTGATGAACGCCGAAGCCCGCGCCAACCGCCTAGCCAAGCTGGGGGTCGAGAAATTGTACGAGGTGCCGTTCAACGCCGCCCTTGCAAGTCTGACACCCCGCGAATTTGCGCAAAAGGTGATCCACGACCAGCTTGGGTTGGTGCATGTCGTCGTGGGCGCTGATTTTTGTTTTGGCAAAGACCGCAAGGGCACGGTTGCCGACCTGCAAGCCTTTGGCGCGGAAATGGGGTTCGGTGTGACCATTGCACCGCTGGCGGCGATTGACGGGATCAACATTTCCTCGACCGCGATCCGTGCGGCCCTGACCGATGGTCGCCCGCGTGACGCCGCCGCGATGCTGGGCCATTGGCACCGGATCGAGGGCGAGGTGATCCGCGGCCACCAGCGCGGCCGCGAACTTGGCTACCCGACTGCCAATATGTCGATCACCGGACTGCACCCGCCGAAATTCGGCGTTTATGCGGTCAAGGTCGATGTCCTGGAAGGGCAGTTCAAAGGCAGCTACTCCGGTGCCGCTTCAATCGGGGTGCGCCCGATGTTTGGCGAAAACGTACCCAATTGCGAAACCTTTATCTTTGATTTCAAAGGCGATCTTTACGGCACGCATCTGTCGGTCGCCTTGGTCGATTACCTGCGACCCGAATTGAAATTCGACGGCCTTGATGCGCTGATCACACAGATGGATGCCGATTGCGCGCAAGCACGGGACATCCTGACCCATGTCCGCTGACATCCCCCGCGCGGGCCTTGCCCCCCGTTTCTGGGCCAGCAAACCCATGGACAAACTGAATAAACAGGAATGGGAGGCGCTTTGCGACGGCTGCGGCAAATGCTGCCTGAACAAGCTCGAAGATGAAGACACGGGCGAGGTCGCGATGACCCGCGTTGCCTGCCGCCTGCTGGATAACGAAAGCTGCCTTTGCGCCAATTATGCGATCCGGCATCAATTCGTGCCCGAATGTATCGTGCTGACACCCAAGACATTGGCCGAAAACATGTATTGGCTGCCACAAACCTGCGCCTACCGCCTTGTCGCCGAAGGGCGCGATCTGTTCCACTGGCATCCGCTGGTGTCGGGCGATCCGCAATCGGTGCATCGTGCAGGTGTGTCGGTGCAGGGCATGACCGTGCCAGAATTCGAAGTCGACGAAGACGACTGGGAAGACTACATCATCGAGGAGCCGCTATAGATGTTTTTCGCCTCTGATAACGCAGGCCCCGCGCATCCCGCGATAATGGACGCTTTGGTTAGGGCCAACGACGGCTATGCCATGGGCTATGGCGCTGACCCGATCATGGCAGAAGTCCGCCAGCAAATCCGCGACGTGTTCGAGGCGCCAGAGGCAGCGGTCTATTTGGTCATCAACGGCACATCCGCCAATTCGCTGCTGCTGGCGACCATGTGCCAGCCGTGGCAGACGATTTTCTGCACCGATGTCGCCCATATCCACGAAGATGAATGCAACGCGCCGGAATTCTACACCCAAGCCAAGCTGACACTGGTCCCATCAGAGGCGGGCAAAATGACCGCCGATGCCCTGCGTGCCAAGATCAAGGCCGAGGAAACGCGCGGCGTCCACGGCCCGCAGCGGGGGCCTGTATCGGTGACACAGGTGACGGAAAAAGGTACCGTTTACAGCTTGGATGAAATCAAGGCGCTGACTGACGTGGCGCGGGACCATGACCTGCCCACCCATCTGGACGGCGCGCGCTTTGCCAATGCGCTCGTGGCACTGGATTGCACACCTGCCGAAATGACATGGAAATCAGGCATCGACGCCGTCAGTTTCGGCGGCACCAAGAATGGCGCGATGGGGGTCGAGGCGTGTGTGATCTTTGACCCCAAACTGGCCGCTGAATTTGAATTTCGGCGCAAGCGGGGCGGGCATCTGCTGTCAAAACACCGCTATCTGTCTGCACAGATGCAGGCCTATCTGGCGGACGAGCTATGGCTTGATCTTGCACGCAAGGCCAATGCGCGCACGGCACAACTGGCGCAGGGTTTGCGTACGCACAACGGTGCGCAAATGCTGTTCGACCCAGCCGCGAATATCATCTTTTTCGACATGCCGCGCCGGGAACATCAGCGGATGTTGGCGGCGGGGGCGGTCTATTATGTAATGTCCGGTGATCCCGACCATGGCGAACCGGATGAAATGCTGACAGCGCGCCTTGTCACTGATTGGTCAATGACAGAAAGCAGCGTCAACCAGTTCCTGAGCCTGCTGCACGGATAATCGCCGCGACCTGTGCGGTGTGGGTCAAGGGCAGCATATGCCCTGCGCCCGCAACCACATGATCCGCCGCATTGCGAAAATTCTGCATCATCCCGGCATGGATTGCGCCAATCACAGGCGGACTATCCGCGCCCCGTATCAGGGTGACCGGAATGTCCAGCAGGGCGGCGGTGACGCCTGCCGGATCATCCTCGATCTCGGGGCCGCTGGCGGCGACCAGATGGATACGCCCTGACAGATAGCGCTGCACACGCGGCGGGATATCTTCCCACGGCTGCGCACCCCACAATGCGTTGAAACGGGCGGCGGCGGCGTCGGTCTGGCCCAGCTGCATTGCCGCCAGAAACGGCGCGAAACCAGCGGCATGATCTGC
This sequence comes from Loktanella sp., assembly GCA_003551805.1. GTDB lineage: Bacteria > Pseudomonadota > Alphaproteobacteria > Rhodobacterales > Rhodobacteraceae > Yoonia. The sequence goes on along the minus strand of PUNR01000176.1, from coordinate 6,153 downwards.
GTGTTCAGCTGTGCCACGGGCGGCGGCGAAATAGACAGGCTCGATCAGGGTCAGGCGGTTGACCAGATCGGGACGCGTGACTGCCAGACGCAAAGCCACCGTCGCACCAAAGGAATGGCCGATCACATGGGTAGGGCCGTCGCAACAGGCCGCCGCCATGTCAACGGCCTGCGCCTGATAAGGCGCGCCATCCCAATCGGCGCTGCGACCATGGCCGGGCAGATCGAAAAGCGTCGCACGCCCGCCAATCGCGCCTGCCAGTGGCAGCAGGCTTTCATGGCGCGCCAGCATGCAATGGATCATGACGACAGGCGCGCCATGGCCGACAGTGACCTTGTGCATCAGATCTTGCCGGACAGGTGCAGGTCCAGATCGGTCAGACGATCCTCGCCCCAGAAACGGGCATCGGTGTCAGTGATAAAGAACGGCGCGCCAAAGGCACCAGCCAGCACCGCACGTTCAAGGTTCTGCGCATAGGTGTCGGCGCTGGTCATCATGTCGCGATCTACCAGCGCGGGGTCCAGTCCGACAGATTGCAGGCAATCGCGGATCACATCATCTTGGCTGATATCACGCTGTTCGGCCCAACAGGCGCGGGTAATGGCATGAACCAGCGCCCCGACATTGGCCCCGCTGTTCTGGGCCGCAATGATCGCAAAGGATGACGGCGCCGGGTTTGTCGGCCAATAGGCTGGTTTCACATTCAGCGGGAAACCGGCGACGGCAGCACGGCGCGCCAGATCCTGCAAACGATAGGCCTGCCGGTTCGGGTGCCGGTCTTTTGGCGGCAGCCCACCGGTACGGGCGAACAACCCCATGATATCCAGCGGGCGATACGTGATCGAAGCGCCATGTTTTTGGGCAATCACATCCGGGCGCAGACCGCAGAGGTAGGTATATGGCGACATGGTTGCAAAGTAGTAATCAATATGCGGCATTTTGGTCATCCTTGGGTCAGCGAAATCTAGGCGCGACGGTAAGCCTGTGCTACGCGGTGTCAACGTCGCGAATCTGTCACAACGGCGTCATGTCCCCAGCTGCCAAAGGACCACCCCCATGCCAATAATTATGGAACCAAAGCTGATATCCGGCAATGCCAATCTGCCTTTGGCTACAGCCATCGCCCGCCGGATGTCCATGCACCGGGGCCGCGATGTCGGACTTGTCGATGCACGGGTCGAGCGGTTCAACGATGGCGAAATTTTCGTCGAGGTGTTCGAAAATGTCCGTGGCGAGGATATGTTCATTATCCAGCCCACATCGAACCCCGCTAATGACAATCTGATGGAATTGCTGATCATCGCGGATGCGCTGCGCCGGTCCTCGGCCGCACGGATCACCGCCGTGATCCCCTATTTCGGTTATGCCCGCCAGGACCGCCGGTCCAAGGCGCGCACCCCGATCACCGCGAAACTGGTGGCCAACATGCTGGTCGAAGCCGGCATCGAACGTATCCTGACCCTGGATTTGCACGCCACGCAGATTCAGGGTTTTTTCGATATTCCGGTCGATAACCTTTATGCCTCGCCGATCTACGCGCTGGATGCCAAACACCATTTCCGCGACCGGCTGGATGATCTGATGATCGTGTCGCCAGATGTCGGCGGCGTGGCGCGCGCGCGCGATCTGGCGCAGCGGATCGATGCGCCGTTGTCCATCGTGGACAAACGCCGCGGCAAACCCGGCGAAGTCGCCGAGATGACAGTGATCGGGGACGTCAAGGACAAGGTCTGCGTGATCGTGGACGATATCGTTGATACCGCAGGCACCCTTTGCAAAGCCGCCGAAGTCCTGATGGAAAACGGCGCGCGCGAGGTGCATTCCTACATCACGCACGGTGTGCTGTCCGGCCCTGCCGTGGACCGGATATCAAAATCTGTGATGAAAAGCCTTGTCATCACCGACACCATTGCGCCGACTGCCGCTGTGCGTGCCTGCGGAAATATCCGCATCGTGCCGACGGCACCGATGTTCGCCCAAGCGATCCTGAATACAGCCAATGGGACATCGGTATCGTCGCTGTTTGACCACAAGACCTTGGGCCCGATCTACGAAGGGCTGTACGCGGCTGAATGAACGGTTGGGGGCTTTAGTAAAGCTCCCAACCTTCGTCTTGTGGCAGTTCGCCAAATGATGTCCAGGCAACGCGCAGGCGCGCGACCTGGGTGTCTGCCCAAGTACGGAAAACAACGTCGAAACCATAGGCCGTGATGTTTTCAGCCTGCACATCCGCGCGGATATTGCTTTTGTTCGAGATATCCCACATCGAAATCGACACCTGCACATGCGGTGGCGTCAGATAGGGCGCGCTGAATGTGACCGCCGCGCGGGACTGACGCGGGCCTTTGCCACGCCACATCGCGCCCCCGTCCTCAAAATCAGAGAATAGAACCAGATCGCCGCTATCGATCCCCAAAACACCCGTGTTCAATCTTTGCATGACAGGTTGCGACCCTTACAAACTCCTTGAAAAGGTATTGCGGGTTTTCCCGCATAAGGCGACAAAAAAATGCAAAAGGCCCCGCAAAGCGAGGCCTTTTGTTAAAACAGAATTTATATCAGTTCTTGACGCCAAGACCGATCGTGCCGCCAATCGCAACCATATCCGCCAGCAGTTTGGCAGCGTCTTCGACCGCGCCAGCCTCTTCGTTCTGGTTCGTTTGGGCGTGTTGCAGTGCCAGTTTGGCATCATCGACCATTTTGTCGTACACTTCCTGTGTAACTTCAGCCTTTGGCAACGCTTGTTCGGCAAGCACCGAAACAGATTCAGCGTTGATTTCAGCGAAACCACCGGACACGACGAAATCATCGACCCCGCCCGCATGCACCACGCTAAGTACACCCGGACGCAGGGTTGTGATCGTCGGCACATGGTTGGCCATGGCCGTCATATCGCCTTCGACCGCCGGAATGCGGACCTCGGTCGCGGTGACCGAGGCCAGACGACGCTCTGGCGAGACGAGATCGAATTGTAGATTTGCCATATTGGCAGCTCCTTATGCCGCGGCCGCAGCCATTTTTTGGGCCTTGGCCTTCACGTCTTCGATGCCGCCTACCATGTAGAACGCACCTTCGGGGAAGTGGTCGTATTCACCTGCCACAACAGCCTTGAACGACGCGATCGTGTCTTCCAATGGCACCTGAACGCCGGGCGAACCGGTGAAGACCTGTGCCACGTCGAAAGGCTGAGACAGGAAGCGTTCGATTTTACGCGCACGGGCCACGGTCAGTTTGTCTTCTTCGGACAGTTCGTCCATCCCGAGGATGGCGATGATGTCCTGCAACGACTTGTAACGCTGCAGCATCTGCTGCACGTCGGCTGCGACAGCGTAATGCTCTTCACCTACAATGGCGGGGTCCAGCAGGCGCGATGTGGAATCGAGCGGGTCAACGGCAGGATAGATACCCTTTTCCGAAATCGCACGGTTCAGAACGGTTGTCGCATCAAGGTGCGCGAACGATGTCGCTGGCGCAGGGTCGGTCAAGTCATCGGCAGGCACATAGATCGCCTGCACGGATGTGATCGAACCGTTCTTGGTCGATGTGATGCGTTCCTGCATCTGGCCCATGTCGGTCGCCAGTGTCGGCTGATAGCCCACAGCGGACGGGATACGGCCCAACAGCGCGGACACTTCGGAACCGGCCTGTGTAAAGCGGAAGATGTTGTCCACAAAGAACAACACGTCAGAACCGGACGAATCGCGGAACGATTCCGCCATGGTCAGACCGGACAGGGCCACACGCATACGCGCACCTGGAGGCTCGTTCATCTGGCCGTAAACCAGCGCCACTTTGGATTTGGTCAGGTCTTCGGCGTTGATAACACCGGATTCGATGAATTCGTAGTAAAGGTCGTTGCCTTCACGGGTCCGTTCACCGACGCCCGCGAACACGGAATAGCCCGAGTGCACCTTGGCGATGTTGTTGATCAGTTCCTGAATAAGAACGGTCTTGCCCACACCGGCACCGCCGAACAGACCGATCTTGCCGCCTTTGGCGTAGGGTGCCAGCAGGTCGATGACCTTGATGCCGGTCACCAGCACTTCGGATGCTGTCGACTGTGCCTCGAACGGTGGCGCGTCAGCGTGGATCGAGCGGCGCTCGGTTTCGCCAATCGGGCCTTTTTCGTCGATGGGGGCACCGACGACGTTCATGATGCGGCCAAGGGTGGCGTCGCCCACGGGCACGGTGATGGTTTCGTCTTGGTCAATCACTTCCTGACCGCGAACAAGACCTTCGGTGCTGTCCATAGCGATGGCACGGACAGTGTTTTCACCCAGGTGCTGCGCGACTTCCAACACCAGCTCTTTGCCGTTGTTGTCGGTGATCAGGGCGTTCAGAATCTCGGGCAGGTGATCGGTGAACTGCACGTCAACGACAGCGCCGATGACCTGCGTGATCTTGCCTTTTGCATTTGCCATAGTGGTTTTCTCCGGGGTCTAGAGCGCTTCAGCGCCCGAAATAATTTCAATCAGCTCGTTCGTGATGACGGCCTGACGCGAACGGTTGTATTGGATGGTCAGCTTGTCGATCATGTCGCCCGCGTTGCGGGTCGCGTTGTCCATTGCGGACATTCGCGCGCCTTGTTCGGACGCGGCATTTTCCAGCAGCGCGCTGAAAATCGCCGTGGCCACGCCGCGCGGCAACAGATCGGCAAGAATTTCCTCTTCACCGGGTTCGTAATCGTACAGTGTCACGTCCGCATCAGCGGCCTGTTCGAACTTTGCAGGGATGATCTGCTGGGCTGTCGGGTGCTGCGTCACAACGTTCTCAAAACGTGCGAAGAACAATGTCGCGACGTCGAATTCACCCGCGTCAAAGCGGTTCAACACATCCCGCGCGATGGCCTGCGCGTTGATGTAGCCCACGCGCTTGACGTCGGACAGGTCAACGTGGCCGACGGTATAAGACCCGAAATCGCGCTTGAGCGAATCGCGGCCTTTTTTGCCGACGGTCAGAATTTTGACTGTCTTGCCTTCAGCCAGCAATTTCTGCGCATGGATTTTGGCCAGCTTGGAAATGTTGCTGTTGAAACCACCGCAAAGCCCGCGTTCTGCGGTCATGACGATCAGCAGATGCACCTGATCGTTGCCGGTGCCCGACAACAAACGTGGTGCTGTATCCGACCCGCCCACCGATGCCGCCAGTTGCGCCATCACGGCGTTAAAGCGTTCGGTATAGGGGCGCGACGCCTCGGCAGCGTCTTGGGCGCGGCGCAATTTTGCTGCCGCGACCATCTGCATCGCCTTGGTGATCTTGCGGGTCGACTTGACCGACGCGATCCGGTTTTTGAGATCCTTAAGATTAGGCACGTTCTCGTCTCCTTATCTCAAGATTACGCGAAATCGGCAGCGAATGCGTCCAGAGCGGCTTTGATCTTGGCTTCGGCGTCACCTTTGATCTTTGGATCTTCGCGGGTGATCATGTCCAGCACGTCCTTGCCGGTTGTGCGCAGATACTTCAGCAAACCAGCCTCGAACCGGCCAACGTCCTTGACGCCGACTTTGTCGAGATAGCCTTGCGTACCTGCATAGATCACGCAGACGATTTCTGCATTGGTCAGCGGCGCATATTGCGGCTGCTTCATCAATTCGGTCAGGCGTGCGCCACGGTTCAGCAATTGCTGTGTTGCGGCGTCCAGATCGGACCCGAACTGCGCAAAGGCAGCCATTTCGCGATACTGTGCCAGTTCCAGTTTGACCGGACCAGCCACCGATTTCATCGCATTTGTCTGCGCGGCAGAACCAACACGCGACACCGACAGACCGGTGTTCACCGCAGGGCGGATGCCCTGATAGAACAATTCGGTTTCAAGGAAGATCTGGCCATCGGTGATCGAGATCACGTTGGTCGGAATAAACGCCGACACGTCGCCACCTTGTGTTTCGATGATCGGCAGCGCGGTCAGCGACCCGGCACCGTTATCTTCGTTCAGCTTGGCAGAGCGTTCCAGCAGACGTGAGTGAAGGTAGAACACGTCGCCTGGGTAGGCTTCACGCCCTGGTGGGCGGCGCAGCAGCAGCGACATCTGGCGATAAGCCACGGCCTGCTTGGACAGATCGTCATAGATGATCAGCGCGTGACGGCCATTGTCGCGGAAATGTTCGGCCATTGCAGTTGCGGCGTAGGGCGCAAGGAACTGCATGGGCGCAG
>PUNR01000217.1 GCA_003551805.1 Loktanella sp. | reverse complement strand
TCCTGATCTTTCTGGCGCAATTGCCGGAACTTGACCCGCGTTCAGTCGGCTGGCTTACCTATGTGCTGGTCGCGGCTGGCCTTGCGATCATCTATCTGTTCCCGCTGCTGACCAAGGCGATCCCGTCGCCGCTGGTGACAATCGTGGTGTTGACGGCGCTGGCGATGTTCTTTGGCTGGGATGTGCGCACGGTGGGTGACATGGGCGAATTGCCCGATACCCTACCAGTCTTCCTGATTCCGCAGATACCACTGAATATGGAAACCTTCATGATCATCCTGCCTTACTCGCTGGCAGTCGCTGTCGTCGGGCTGCTTGAAAGCCTGATGACGCAGAATATCGTCGATGATCTGACAGACACCAAATCGAACCGTAATCAGGAATGTATCGGTCAGGGCATTTCCAACACGGCCACAGGGTTTATCGGCGGCATGGCTGGCTGTGCAATGATCGGCCAATCGATTATCAACGTCAAATCCGGCGGTCGCGGGCGCTTGTCGTGTTTTGCGGCGGGTGTCTATCTATTGTTCATGATACTGGTGCTCGGCAATCTGGTCAGCCAGATCCCAATGGCCGCCCTTGTCGCGATCATGATCATGGTCAGCATCGGCACCTTTTCTTGGTCTTCGATCAAGGCGCTGCGGACACATCCGCAATCCTCATCCGTGGTGATGGTCGCGACGGTGGTGACGGTGGTCTATACCCACAACCTAGCAATCGGCGTGCTGGTGGGTGTGCTGTTGTCGGGCATTTTCTTTGCTGGCAAGATTTCGCAGTTGTTCAAGGTCACAACCACGATCTCTCCTGACGGGCGCGAACGGGTTTACATCGTCGAAGGGCAGTTGTTCTATGGCTCGGTCGAGGATTTCATGGATGCCTTTGATTTCAACGAGGCAGTGGACAAAGTCACCATCGACGTCAGCGGGGCGCATATCTGGGATATTTCATCCGTGCAGGCGCTGGATATGGCGGTGCTAAAACTGCGCCGCGACGGCGCGGAGGTCGAAATTATCGGCATGAACGCAGCAACAGAAACCATCGTTGACAAGCTTGCCATCCATGACAAGCCAGGTGCCATGGACAAGTTGATGTCCCATTAAGGAGCGGATGATATGACACAAACATCACAAAAGATCGTCGCTTTCATAGATGGTTCAATCTATTCCGAAAGCGTCTGCCACAATGCGGCATGGATCGCCGAACGCACTGGTTCGGCGGTGGAGCTTATCCACGTTTTGGGCCAGCGCGATACATCGGGCATGCGTGACCATTCCGGCGCCATAGCGCTGGGTGCGCGCAGTGCGTTGCTGCAGGAACTGTCAGAGCTTGACGCCCAACGCTCCAAACTGATGAGCCATCGTGGACGTGCCATTCTGGATGATGCCCGCGCCATTCTGGACAAGGACGGTGTGACCGACATCAACACCCGCCTGCGCCACGGCGATGTGGTCGAGGCCGTGGCCGAGCTTGAAGGCGACGCGCGTGTCATCATCGTGGGCAAGCGCGGTGAAGATGCCGACTTTGCCAAAGGCCATCTTGGGTCCAATCTGGAACGGATCGTGCGCACCAGCCAGAAGCCGGTCTATGTTGCTTCTCGCGCTTTCAGACCTGTGAACAAGGTGCTGGTCGCCTTCGATGGCGGTGCATCGGCGATGAAAGCGGTGGATCACATCGCGCGCAGCCCGGTTTTTGCAGGGCTAAGCATCCATGTTGTCACCGTCGGTGCCGAGACGCCGGATGTTCGCAAAGGTCTGGAAAACGCCAAGGCCCTGCTGAACGCCGCAGGGCTGGATGCCCAGACATCGGTCCTTCCCGGCCAGCCGGAAAAGGCGCTGGCCGATCTGGTGGAACAGGACAATTTCGACATGCTTGTGATGGGCGCCTATGGTCACAGCCGTATCCGCAGCCTGATTATCGGGTCCACCACAACTGCTATGATCCGGTCGTGCAAAGTGCCGGTCGTCCTGATGCGGTGATATCCGCCCGGGTCTTTATCGTCAGAGTGTAAATATCCCCGCCGGAGGCATGCCGCGGCTTTGGCCGCGGCAAAACAATCAGCGCGCAAAAACGCTGTGCAGGATATCTGCGATGGCATCTGCATCTTGCGGGGTGAAGGCATCAGGCTGGTCACTGTCAATATCAAACACCCCGATCACAGCGCCCGAGCCGTCAAATACGGGCAACACCAGTTCCGACCGCGTGCTGCTGGCACAAGCAATATGACCGGGGAACGCATCGACGTCTGGCACGAGTTGCACTTGACCCGTGCGTGCCGCAGCGCCGCATCCACCGCGCGGGAAGGGGATGACGAGACAGCCATGCCCGCCTTGATAGGGCCCGATCTTGAGCAATTCGGGCGCCACGACGCGGTAAAATCCGGTCCAGTTGAAACGGTCGTCGCTGTGATGCACCTCGCAGGTGACGGTCGCCATCAAAGCGACGGTATCGGTTTCGCCTGCCGTCAAGGCGGCGATAGTTTTTCTCAATGTGTCGTAGTCAACGCGCATCTTGCGTCCTTTTCTTGATGTTGCAGGGGGTTTTCCACCCCCCATGCCTGCGGCATGTCCCCCGGAGGATATTTATACTCGGACGATGTCAGGGGCGTTCGATGGCGATGGCTGTGCCTTCACCGCCGCCGATGCAGATAGCGGCGATGCCGCGTTTGAGGCCGCGTGCCTCCAAGGCATGCAGCAAGGTGACGATGATCCGCGCCCCTGACGCCCCGATCGGGTGGCCGAGCGCGCAGGCGCCGCCGTTCACGTTCATCCTGTCGCGGGGAATCTGCATGTCGTGCATGAAGGCCATGGGGACCACAGCAAAGGCTTCGTTCACTTCCCACAGATCGACATCGTCCTTGTCCCAGCCGAGCCGGGCGAGCAGTTTTTGTGCGGCGGGTACCGGGGCGGTGGTGAACAGGCCCGGTGCCTGCGCATGGCTGGCATGGCCCATGATACGCGCGCGGATGTTGGCGGTCTTGTCGCCACGCGCCAGCACAAGCGCCGCTGCTCCGTCCGAGATACTGGAAGCATTGGCCGCTGTCACCGTGCCGCCCTCGCGGAAGGCGGGTTTGAGATGGGGTATTTTCTCGGGTCTTGCCTTGGCGGGTTGTTCGTCATCCAACACGGTGAGTGCGCCCGTACGTGTTTGCAGCGTGACGGGGGTGATTTCAGCGCCAAAAGCGCCGCTGTCCTGCGCAGCTAGCGCATTGGCCAGTGATTGCAGGGCGTATTCATCCTGTGCCGCGCGGGTGAACTGGTAAGCAGTGGCGCAATCTTCGGCGAAAGTGCCCATCAGGCGGCCTTTGTCATAGGCATCCTCTAAGCCGTCGAGGAACATGCTGTCGATCACGCGGTCATGGCCGATCCGTGCGCCGCTGCGCAGTTTCGGCATCAGGTAAGGGGCGTTGGTCATGCTTTCCATGCCGCCTGCGACGATCACATCGGCACCCCCCGCTGCAATCTGGTCGTAGGCCATCATTGCGGCCTTCATCCCTGAGCCGCACATCTTGTTCAATGTTGTGGCCGGCACATCCTCACCCAAGCCGCCCAGAAAGGCAGCTTGTCGTGCCGGGGCTTGTCCAAGGCCGGCAGGCAGAACGCAGCCCATCAGAACTTCGTCCGCTGATACGACGCCTGCCTGCGCGAGAGCGGCCCTGATCGCGCCACCGCCCAAGGTGGGTGCATCGACATCGGCGAAAACGCCCTGAAAGCCGCCCATCGGTGTGCGGGCTGCGCCTGTAATGACGATATCATGCATTGGTCAAACCCTTCGTTGGCTAGCGCAAAGCTATGCCTCTGGCTGGCAAAGGAAAACCCCCAGATTGCCGTTGCAGCCGCCCCCGATTGTCGTAGGGTCGCCCCGTTAACAGGGGGGACAGACAGATGCGCGATTTTCACAAACCGGGCCGGTCGGCGGTTTATGCCAGCAATGGCATGTGCGCCACGTCGCATCCGCTGGCGGCCAAGGTCGCGGTGCAGATGCTTGAAGCGGGCGGCAATGCGATGGATGCCGCGATTGCCGGTGCCGTCTTGTTGGGGATTTGTGAGCCGCAGATGACGGGGATCGGCGGCGATTGTTTCGTGCTGTTCACCCCGCCCGGCGAGGACCGCGTGCTGGCGCTGAACGGGTCGGGCCGTGCGCCTGCTGGCATAGATGCGGACGACTTGCGCGCCAAGGGTGCGGTGATCGCACCCTATAGTGCCGATGCTGTCACTGTGCCGGGGGCGGTGGATGCCTTTTGCCGCCTGTCCAAGGATTGGGGCAAGCTGGGGTTGAAAGCCGTTCTCGCCCCCGCGATCCACTATGCCGAAACCGGTGTGCCGGTGGCCGAACGTGTTGCCAGCGACTGGGCGCGCGCGGGCAACTTGTCAGGCGTGGCGCGGGATATGTTTCTGTTCGCAGGGCAGGCACCGCGTGCAGGGCAGGTTTTCGCAGCACCCAAACAGGCCGAAGCGTTGCGCCGCATCGCCATGGAGGGCCGCGCCGGATTTTACGAAGGTGCCGTGGCCGAGGATATGGTCACTGCACTACGCGCCCAAGGTGGCACTCATACGCTGGAGGACTTTGCCGCAACTGCCTGCGATTATGTTGATCCGATATCAGGCGGGTATAGCGGGCTGGAGCTGTGTGAACATCCGCCGAACGGGCAGGGGGCGACCGCGATCCTGCTGCTGAATATCCTCAAGCATTTTGACATTGCGGCAATGGACCCTTGGGGTGCCGCCCGTGCCCATATCGAGGCAGAGGCGACCAAGCTGGCCTATGACGCCCGCAACCGTTTCATGGCCGATCCCGATTACATGACGCGGCTGGACTATATGACGTCAGCCGAGACGGCGGCGCAGCTGGCGGGGTTGATCGATCCGGCCCGCGCCATGCCTGCCGGTCTGCCGGGCGCCGAGGCGGTGCACAAGGATACGGTCTATATCACCGTCGTGGACAAGGACCGCATGGCCGTATCGCTGATCTATTCGGTATTCCATGCCTTCGGGTCGGGGATCGCGTCGGATCAATTCGGCATTCTGTTGCACAATCGCGGTGCGGGTTTCACGCTGGAACAGGGCCATCCGAATGAAATTGGCGGGGGCAAGCGCCCGATGCATACGATCATTCCAGCGATGCTGAAAAAGGACGGCAAGCTGTTGATGCCCTTCGGCGTCATGGGCGGGCAGTATCAGGCGACCGGACATGCGCGCTTTGTCAGCAATATCACTGATTTCGGCCTTTCGCCGCAGGCGGCTATGGATGCGCCGCGCAGCTTTGCCGAAGGTGATGTGTTGCAGGTCGAAAATGGCTACAGCGCTGCGGTCAAGGCGGCGCTTGCCGATCTTGGGCATGATGTGTGCGAACCTGATACCGCGATTGGCGGATCACAGGCGATCATGATCCATGACAACGGCGTGCTGGAAGGCGGCAGTGACCCGCGCAAGGATGGTTGCGCGCTGGGCTATTGATGCAGCCCGTGGGTGGTCAGCCTGATTTGCGCAGGGATCGCAGGAACAGGCCCAGACCGCCCACCAGCAGCACCATGATGACCAGAATGTCAAAGACGCTAAGCCGCGCGAATTGCACTGTCGTATTGGCGATCACGCCAAAGACGAGTGCGATCAGCGATGCACCCGCGATGATCCAGCCCAGCCAGTTTTTGGCATTGTAGAAGATCAGCCCGATCCCGAACATCAACGGGATCAGGATCATGCCCGAGGTGACAGGCATACCGCCCACCCCGAACATCCGCCCGCCAAAGTTGGGCCGCACGACTATGCCGTTTAACAGCAGATAGCCGCCGCCGATCATCATGATCAGGCCGATCAAGAACTGGGTATTACCGCCATCACTGCCGCCTGCGCCTCTGGGCATGGAAAATCCTTTCGCGTTTCAGCGCAGTCTATGTCAGTGCGCGCAGATCATCCATCAATTCTGTCAACAACTTGACGTAAGTTTCGCCTGTCAGCTTGCCGGTCTCGTCGAATTGGTTCGCGGAATCGGCGACCAGCACCTCTGGCCCCTGCAACAGGCGTGGGCGGAAGATCATGAGCCCTAAGCGCAGCGAAAATTGTGTGCGCTCGCCACCTGCGCGCCCCGCTGTCGCGGACATGATGGCAAGGGGTTTGTTTTTCCACGGATTGCCGTCGGTCCGGCTGATCCAGTCAAGCGCGTTTTTCAGCACGCCGGACATGGCTTTGTTATATTCGGGGGTCGAGATGATGACCGCATCGGCGGCTTTGATCTGGTCGGACAAGGCTTGCACGGCGGTGGGGATGCCTTCTGCCTCTTCCAGATCGCCGTCATAAAGAGGGAAGCGGATGTCACCTTCGATAAAGGTGTCGGGATTAAAGATTTCGGCGGCATTGCGCATCAGTTTGGTATTGGTCGAGGCTTTGCGCAAAGAGCCGGAGATTCCCAGAAGTGTAGTCATGACAATATCTTTCCTTATTCAACACCGAACCTAATTCGATTGCCCGATTGAACAACCCGACGGTTTCACAGATGATCCCGCCGAACTGAGAGGGATGGACTTCATGGAACGGCACGGCGGAAGAATATTAAGCGATCAATTGCAGAAACTTGGGGTGCGGCGGGTATTCTCGGTGCCGGGCGAGAGCTTTCTGGCTGCACTTGACGGGCTGTACGATTCTGGGATCGCCAATGTTGTTTGCCGTCAGGAAGGCGGTGCCGCGATGATGGCCGAGGCTTATGGCAAGATGACCGGCACGCCCGGTGTCTGCTTTGTCACCCGCGGGCCGGGGGCGACCAATGCCAGTGCGGGTATTCATGTGGCGATGCAGGACAGCACGCCGATGGTGCTGTTTGTCGGCCAGATCGACAATCGCCATACCGACCGCGAGACGTTTCAGGAAGTTGACTACCGCGCGATGTTCGGCGGGATCGCGAAATGGGTGGCGCAGGTGGACGATACCGACCGGCTGCCTGAATATATCGGCCGCGCATTTCGTGTGGCGATGTCGGGCAGGCCGGGGCCGGTGGTGTTGGCGTTGCCAGAGAATATGCTGAGTGCAGCGGCGGATGTTCCGGATGTGCGCATCCCGCAAATGGTGCCAAGCGAAATGTCGGGCCATGCGACACAGGCGATCCTGCAAGCGCTAGGGCAGGCGAAACGGCCGTTGGTTGTTGTGGGTGGACCGCATTGGAGCGCGCAGGCACAGGCGGATGTGCAGGCCTTTGTCGAAAGGCAGAAAATTCCGGTCGTGGCCGGATTGCGCCGGCAGGACTACATCGATAACCGCCATCCCAATTACGGTGGTGATCTGAATGTCGGCGTCAATCCGCGTCTGGCCGCGCGTATGCGCGATGCGGATTTGCTGCTGCTGATCGGCACAAGGTTCGGCGATATCGAAACCCAAGGATACACGCTGGTTGACCCCGGCAATCCGCAAAAGACCATCATTCATATCCACGCCTCTGGTGACGAGATCGGCCGCGTTTATGCCCCTGATATCGGCGTGGTCGCCACGGGTCCTGCCGCCTTGCGCGCGCTGGCTGTGGCAGAGCCTGTCGGGGACTGGGCCGCGTGGACCGCTGCGGCGCGGGCGGATCATGATGCCTGGATCGCGCCTCAGGAAAGTCCCGGTGCGCTTAAGCAGGAAGAGGTCATCAAGTGGCTGTCGGACAATCTGCCGGAAGATGCGATGGTGACCAATGGTGCCGGCAATTACGCGGCTTGGTTGCATCGATATTTTGTTTACAAAAAGCACGGCACCCAGCTTGCGCCGACATCGGGGTCGATGGGCTACGGCTTTCCCGCGGCGATTGCCGCATCGCTGGAATATCCAGACCGGACGGTGGTTTGTCTGGCCGGTGACGGCTGTTTCCAGATGACCTGTAACGAACTGTCCACGGCCATTCAGCATGGCGCGACACCGATTGTCGTAGTGATGGATAATGGCCGTTATGGCACGATCCGGATGCATCAGGAAAAGACCTATCCGGGTCGGGTGTCGGGCACAGCGCTGGTGAACCCTGACTTTGCCGCCCTTGCACGCGCCTATGGCGGCTATGGCGAAGTAGTCACTACGACTGCTGATTTTGCCGCAGCCTTTGGGCGGGCCCAGTCATCGGGCAAGCTGTCGATTATCGCCTGCAAGGTGGATGAGGAGGCTTTGTCGACCGGTGCCACGTTGAGTGCGGTGCGAAAGGCGGCTTTGTCGCGCTGACGCGACAAATGCCTCCGGCGGGAGTATTCGGGGAAATAAGAAGCTGAAGGCGGCTGGACCGCCTTTAGCGCTTTTCCCAATGCGTTTTGGTGTTTTGCTGCCAGTCGGTGCGATGAAGTAGCGGTGTGTCATCGTCCTGTGCGGCTTTGCCAAGGCAGAGATAGCCGGTGAAATGCCAGTGATCCGGTACTTCCAGAGTTTGGGCGACGGCGGCAGGATCAAGGATCGACACCCAGCCCAGCCCCAGGTTTTCCGCCCGTGCCGCCAGCCAGAGCGTATGGATTGCGCAGATCGTGGAATAGGCCAGCATTTCGGGCATGGATTGCCGGCCCAGGCCGCGCCCTTCGGCGGGGCCATCTGCGGTGAAGACTGCCAGATGCACCGGCGCGTCGCGCAGGCCTGCGAGTTTGAGGGCGAAGTAATCCTGCTGTGTGTCAGCGTCGTAGATTTCGCCCGCTGTCTGGTTCGCGGTTTCGAAATTGGCGATGATGGCTGTGCGCAGGGCGGATGAGGCCACCTCGATCACGCGCCAAGGGCGGGAATTGCCGACTGACGGGGCAAGGTCCATTACGGCGCGCAGGCGGCCCATCGTTGCTGGGTCAATCGGATCAGGCAGGAAATGCCGCACGTCGCGCCGCCATTGCAGCACATCGTGCAGCGCATCGCGGTGGTTTTGGGTCAGTTCCATTCAGGCCAGCCGCCATTTGCCGTGTTGCGGGGGCAGGAAAGCTTCGACTGCGGCCGTGGCGATGACGGCAGTATCGCCGGTATCGG
>PUNR01000257.1 GCA_003551805.1 Loktanella sp. | reverse complement strand
ATGGCCATCCGGTCAAGATAACGGACCTGCCCTGTCACACTGTGGGTCTGCTGCGCCAGACTCGCCATGGGCAGCAAAACAAAAGGGATCAGTAGGGCAGGCAGTCGATGCATCAGCGTTCTCCAGTCAGAATTTAGCGGCAATACCATCTGCCAAAGACCTTCAAAAGCCAAACTATACGTCGCGCGGGCCACGAATGCGTCAACATTTCGCGGCCCTCGCTTCTTATTTCCTCAAATACTCCTGCCAGAGGCCGGCCCGCAAGGGCCGATCAGGCAGCCGGCATGCGTTGTTCGACAATACCGGCCCACCACGAACAGCCCGCGGGGATCGCATCATCGTTGAAATTATACTCGGGATGGTGAACTGACGCGCCGTCCCCATTGCCGACCAAAATATATGCGCCGGGCCGTTCTTCCAACATGAAGGCGAAATCCTCGCCGCCCATCACCAAAGGTGCATCTTCGCAATTTCCGGCAACGGACCGTGCCACATCGGCGGCAAAGGCCGTCTGGTCATCGTGGTTGACCATGCAGGGATAGCCGCGGTGGTAGGTGACATCGGCCCGCGCGCCAAATGCACCGGCGGTGCCTTCGCAGATCGCTTTCAGCCGTGTTTCAGCCAGATCGCGCATCTCTTTGGACATCGTGCGCACCGTGCCCTTCAGTTGCACGCGCTGCGCGATCACGTTGAACGCCTTGGAAGAGGATTCGATCGACGTCACGGACACCACAATCTGGTCTACCGGGTCCGCGTTGCGGCTGGCGATCGATTGCAGGGCGGTCACGACATGCGCCGCGACAAGCGTGCTGTCCACGGTTTCGTGCGGTTTGGCGGCATGACCGCCCTTGCCTTCAATGGTGATGTCGAACTGGTCTGTCGCGGCGAAAAACGCACCCGGACGGATCGCGAACGAACCCACCGGACGGCCCGGCCAGTTATGCATCCCGTAAACTTCCTGAATGTTCCACCGGTCCATCATGCCGTCTTCGCACATTTCGCGGCCACCACCGCCGCCTTCTTCGGCGGGCTGAAAGATCACCACGACTGAACCGTCAAAATTGCGCGTTTCGGCCAGATATTTCGCCGCCCCCAGCAGCATCGCAGTATGTCCGTCATGGCCACAAGCATGCATCGCGCCGGGCGTTTTAGAGGCATAATCCAGCCCTGTCTGTTCATGAATCGGCAGCGCATCCATATCGGCGCGCAGGCCGATCACCTTGCCGCTGGTGTCCGACTTGCCCTTGATGACACCGACAACACCGGTGCGCCCGATCCCTGTGACCACCTCGTCACAGCCGAATTCGCGCAGTTTATCGGCCACAAGCGCCGATGTGCGGTGCGTTTCAAACAGGATTTCGGGGTTTTCGTGCAGATCACGGCGCCACGCGGTGATTTCGGGCAGCAATTCGGCAAAGCGATTCTTGACGGGCATGGTTTTCTCCTTGGTTTTATTTGGCCAGCAGATCGACAAGGCGGGTCATAAAAGCCTGCCCCTGCGCAAATTGATCGACACTGACATATTCATTGGGTTGATGGGCCTGAGCAATGTCGCCAGGACCACAGATGACGGCAGAATAGCCACGTTCCTGAAATTGACCAGCCTCTGTGCCGTAACTGACAACACTGCTGGCATTTTCACCGGTCAGGTAACGCACCAGATTTTCCGCAGAGCCATCGGTTTCGGGGGCAAGGCTGGGGACGTGAAAAAACTGTTCCGCAGTAATAAAGGTCTCGGGGCGGATCGCCTGCATATCTGCCTCGAGCTCGGCGATTTTGGCGCGCAGGCGGGCATCCCAAAGCGCGATATCCTCGCCCGGGACCAGCCGGAAATCCATCACGAAACGGCAATCCTTTGCGGTGATGTTGTTGGCCGTCCCGCCGCTGATCGTGCCAACGTGCAAGGTGGTGTAGGGTGGAAAGAACTGCGCCGCAATTTCGGTCGGCTGTGCCGCTGCATTTTCCGCGTTCACCTGATTCGCCCAGTCGATCAGGCGGGCCGCCATCATGATCGCGCTGACGCCTGTCGGGGCAAGCGACGAATGCACCTCGAACCCGCGCAGATGAATGCGATAGCCGACCGCACCCTTGTGGCTGGTGACGATTTTCATCATCGACGGTTCACCCACCAGCACGGTATCGGCGCGCGGCAATCCATGGCTGACCATATGGTCGATCATCGGGGGGGCGCCGGTACAACCCACCTCTTCATCATAGCTTAAGGCAATTTGCAGCGGGCGTTTGACACCGCGTGTTGCCGCCTGCCCCATTGCCCAAAGCGCCAGCGCATCAAAGCCCTTCATGTCACAGGTGCCACGCCCGTAAAGTTTGCCGTCACGCTCGGTCACGACAAACGGGTCGCTGTCCCATGCCTGACCGTCCACAGGCACGACATCGGTATGGCCTGACAGCACAACGCCCCCCGGCACGTCAGGGCCGGTATGGGCATAAAGCGCGGCCTTGGTGCCATCGTCATTGGGCACTATCGTGCTTTCGATGCCAAAATCGGCCAGATATTTTTTTGCAAAATCAATAAGTTCCAAATTGCTGTCGCGGCTGATCGTGGGATAGGCCACCAGCCTGTCCATCAGTTCGCGTGCCGTCAATGTCATATGAAGCCTTCCTTTCGTGCCGGTATTTCCGCCGTTCAGATCGCAGAATGCGCAAATTGCCGACGCGCGCAGTGTTGCGCGGACGCGGGCGGGCTTCAAACAGAATTTGATCTTGCGGGGACCGAATTTAGTGATAGCGTCTGGCAATCGTAGGGCGACAAATGATCCTGCGGCAAAAACAATACTGAACCCGCCGGGGAGGTTCTTGATGCCCAACGTGGCCGCACCTGTGCTTGACGTACAGGGCCTTAAGACTGTTTTCAAAACGCGTGGCGGTGAAGTCCATGCTGTCAACGATGTGAGCTTCTCGCTCAAACCCGGTGAGCTGCTGGGCGTTGTCGGCGAAAGCGGATCAGGCAAATCGGTGACGATGATGTCGCTTCTGGGCCTGCTGCCATCGCCTCCGGCTGACATACGACGTGGCACGGTCATGTTCGATGGCAAGGATCTACTGAAAGTAAAACCGCAGACTTTGCGTGCCGTACGCGGCGGGCAGATCGGTTTTGTGTTTCAGGACCCGATGACATCGCTGAACCCGGTCTACACTGTGGGCATGCAGATCATGGAACCTTTGCGCAAACACATGGGCCTGCGCAAAGCCGCTGCACGCAACAGGGCGGGCGAATTGCTGGAACTGGTCGGCATTCCCGATGCGCGGCGGCGTCTGGATGATTATCCGCACCAGTTTTCCGGTGGGATGCGCCAGCGCGTGATGATCGCCATCGCATTGGCCTGTGACCCCAAGGTGCTAATCGCTGATGAACCGACCACCGCGCTGGATGTGACGATTCAGGCGCAGATCCTTGATCTGATGCTGGAACTGCGGGAAAAGCTGGGCATGGCGGTGATCTGGATCACCCATGATCTGGGCGTGATCGCAGGGATCGCTGACCGCGTGCTGGTCATGTATGGCGGACAGATTGTCGAACATGCGCCAGTGCAGGATTTGTTCCGCGACCCGCAGCATCCCTATACCCGTGCCTTGCTGAAAACCATTCCGACGATCAGTGGCGAACGCGCCAAACGCCTGACCGTGATCGAAGGCCAGCCGCCCCTCATGATGGATGCGCCTGCGTCTTGTCCTTTCCGCGCGCGGTGCGATGTCGCCTTTGACCGATGCGCGCGCGAAAACCCGCCACGTTTTGATGTCGGTCACGGTCATGATGCCGCCTGTTTTTACGATGCGCGTACAGGGGGGCCACGCAATGCTTGACCAGACCCGCAAACCGCTGGTCCGCGTGCGTGACCTGAAAATGCATTTCCCCATTCATGCTGGCCTACTGCGCCGCCGCGTGGGCGAGGTGAAGGCCGTCGATGGCATCAGCTTTGACGTGATGGAAGGTGAAACGCTAGGGCTGGTCGGTGAATCCGGTTGCGGCAAATCCACCTGCGGGCGGGCCGTGCTGCGGCTTTATGATATCACCTCGGGCGAGATCTCGATTGATGGCCGCGAAATCGGCGCCCTATCGCAAGGCAAGCTGCGCCCGATCCGGCCCACGATGCAGATGGTGTTCCAAGACCCGCAAGCATCGCTGAACCCGCGCATGACGGTCGAGGCGATCATCCGCGAACCCTTGGACGAACATACCAAACTTTCTGCCGCTGAAAAGCGCGACAAGGTTGCCGAACTGATGGACGCCGTGGGCCTGAACCGCAATTTCGCCAAACGCTATCCGCATGCGTTTTCGGGTGGCCAGCGACAGCGGATCGGGATTGCGCGGGCCTTGGCGCTGAACCCCAAATTCATCGTCTGCGATGAACCGATTGCCGCGTTGGATGTGTCCATTCAGGCGCAGGTCGTGAACCTGCTGGAAGATTTGCAGGAACAATTCGGCCTGACCTATCTGTTCATCAGCCACGATCTGTCGATGGTGCGCCATATCGCGACCCGCGTGGCGGTGATGTATCTGGGCAAGATCGTCGAGCTTGCCCCGCGCGAGGCGCTGTATCGCGACCCGCTGCACCCTTATACCAAGGCGCTGCTATCGGCCGTGCCGGAACCTGATCCGGCACTGGCACGCAGCACCGAAAGGGTGATCCTGAAAGGCGATGTGCCGTCACCTTCAAACCCGCCCAAGGCCTGCAATTTCTGCACCCGTTGCCCGGCGGTCATGGATATCTGCAAACAGATCGACCCGGAATATCAAGAGGTGCAGCCCGGCCGCTTTGTGGCCTGCCACCTGCATACCGACCCGACAACCACTGCCGGATAAACGGCAGGGAACGAGGCTTAAGAGCGTCAACAAGGAGAAGACAAAAATGAAACTCAAAACAGCCCTGATGGGTGCCGCAGCAGCGGTCGCATTCGCGCCAATGGCATTTGCCCAAGGGCACGATGGCGAACGTGGCAGCTCTGGCCACCTCAACATCATCTATTGGCAAGCGCCATCCATCCTGAACCCGTTCCTGTCGGGCGGCACCAAGGATGTGGAAGCCTCGTCCATCATTCTGGAACCTTTGGCGCGTTATGACGAAACCGGCACACTGGTGCCTTATCTGGCCGAAGACATCCCCACCGTGGCCAATGGTGGCGTGTCCGAAGATCTGACCACCATCACATGGAAGCTGAAAGAAGGCCTGCTGTGGTCCGATGGCACACCTGTTACGGCCAATGATGCCGTATTCACCGCGGAATATTGCATGCACCCCGAAGGTGGCTGCGCGCAGTTGTCAAAATATAACGGCGTGCAGTCGGTCGAAGCTGTGGATGATCTGACGATCCTGATCACCTTTGCCACACCGCAGCCAAACCCTTACGGCCCCTTGGTCGGCGGCCAGTCCCCGATGATTCAGGCAGCCCAATTTGCCGATTGCCTTGGCGCGCGTGCGCCTGAATGTACCGAAGCCAACTTTGGCCCGATCGGCACCGGTCCCTTTGTCGTGACGGATTTCCGCACCAATGACGTGATCCAGCTCGAAGCCAACCCCAACTATCGCGATGCCAGCAAACCGGCCTTTGCGACTGTGACCTTCAAAGGCGGCGGCGATGCGACGGCTGCGGGCCGTGCAGTGTTGGAAACCGGCGAATTTGATTACGCATGGAACCTGCAGCTGGCACCCGATGTCATCGCATCCATGGCCGCTGCCGGTGTCGGGACACCTGTCACCGCTTTCGGCACGCTGGTCGAACGGATCGAGATGAACCTGACCGATCCTTCCCCGTCCCTGCCCGAAGGCGAGCGGTCCACCGCGATGCACCCGCATCCGTTCCTGTCGGATGAGGCCGTGCGCCGCGCCTTGTCGATGGCCATCGACCGCGATCTGTTGGTCGAAGTCGGCTATGGCGATGCAGGCCGTGCGACCTGTAACCTTGTGCCCGGGCCGGAAATCTATGCCTCTGTCGATAACACCGATTGCCTTGTGCAGGACGTAGACGGTGCCAACGCGCTGCTGGACGAAGCAGGCTGGGTTGACACCAACGGCAACGGCATCCGCGACAAGGACGGCGTAGAACTGCGCATCCTGTTCCAGACATCGACCAACGCTGTCCGTCAGGATTTTCAGGCGCTGATCAAGGATATGTGGGACCAGATCGGTGTTGAAACCGAACTGCGCAACATCGATGCATCGGTGTTCTTTGGCGGTGATCCGGGTTCGCCCGACACATTCGAGAAGTTCTATGCAGACGTGGAAATGTACGCCAACAACTTTGACGGCACCGATCCGCAGTCATATCTGGCGGCCTATACCTGCGACAAGGCCCCGCGTCCGGCGACACAGTGGCAGGGTGAAAACATCAACCGTTTCTGTGATCCCGAATATGATGCCCTGATCGCCGAATTGCAGCAGACTGCGGATATTGACGAACGCAGCGCGCTGGCTCGGCGTCTGAACGACATGTTGACCAAAGACACGATGACCATCGTGCCGCTGGTCGACCGTGGTCGCGTGTCCGCCCATGCCAACAGCCTTGGCGGTGTTGTTCTGAACACTTGGGACAGCGAGCTTTGGAATGTGGCCGACTGGTACCGCATCACCGAATAAATCCATCGTGGGCCGGGGATTACCCCGGCCTACCCTCCAAAGTTCTGACCTGAGGCGTTGCAATGCTGATCTATACCTTTCGCAGATTGCTGATTTCGATACCGACGCTTTTGTTCATCGCTTTCGTGATCTTCATGCTGCTCGAACTTGCCCCCGGTGATCCGATGGCGCAGATGCCCCTGACCATCCCGCCCGAGGTCAAGGAAAAGATGCGCATCGCACTGGGCTTGGGTGAGCCGTGGTATGTGCGGTTCCCACTCTGGCTCAAGCAGTTTTTCATCGTTGAACCGCAATATTGGATCGACAGCGCATTCGGCACCAATTTCGCCGATGGCAAACAGCGCATCATCAGCTTTCAATCCCGCAGCCCAGTGTTTGACGTGATTGCACAACGCCTGCCGCAGACTTTGTGGGTCGTGGGCATGTCCTATGTCGTGGGTGTGCTGATCGCACTTCCCATCGGGATCATCAGCGCCTACCGGCAATATTCGGTGTTCGATCAGGCCGGTACATTCGTGTCGATGATCGGCTTTTCGGTACCGCCGTTCTTTTCGGGTGTTCTGCTGATCGTGATCTTTTCGGTCCAGCTAGGCTGGCTGCCGTCGATCTATGACACCACGCTGGTGGTGCGCGACTGGGCGACGTTCAAACAACAACTGATGCAGATGGTCATGCCCGTCATGGTGCTAGCCCTGCAGACAACGGCGACGGTCAGCCGCTACATGCGCGCATCCATGCTGGATAACCTGAGCCAAGACTACGTCCGCACCGCCCGCGCCAAGGGCATGACCGAAAGCGTCGTGGTGATGAAACACGTGCTGCGCAATTCGATGATCCCTGTGGTGACAGTGATCGCCCTTGGTATTCCGGCAATCTTTGGCGGGGCCATCATCACCGAACAGATTTTCAAGGTGAACGGTCTGGGCCAGTTGTTGATCCTTGCGCTGCAAGGGTCGGATATTCCGATGGTGATGACCATCACCTTCCTGCTGGCCGTGCTGATCGTGTTCATGAACCTGATCGCCGACGTGCTTTACGGCATTCTGGACCCGAGGATTCGTTATGAGTGATCTGACCCAACCCGTGATCGCCACGCCAGCACCTGCCAAGATCCGCAGCCAATGGTGGGATGTCTGGGCGCAATTCCGCACCCACAAGGGCGCTGTATTCGGCCTTGGTTTTCTGATCTTCATCACGCTGTTCGTGACCATCGGACCATGGCTTTGGACGGTTGAGCCGGGCAAGCTTGATATCCGCAACAAGGACGTGCGGCCTATCTATCAGGTTCTGTTTGACAGCAATGCCAAGGTCAGCTGGAACCACCCGATGGGCACCGACAACCTGGGCCGCGATATCATGGCCAATATCATGCAAGGCGGGCGGATCAGCCTCGCTGTAGGTTGGACCGCGATGATCTTGGCGGTCTTCATCGGCACGCTGATCGGCGTGCTGGCGGGCTATTTCCGCAAGGCGGATGGTCTGTTGATGCGGTTCACCGATCTGGTGCTGGCGCTGCCGTTGCTGCCGCTGCTTTTGGTGATGATGCTGTTGTTCCGCGATCCCTTGCGCGCGAGCTTCGGGCCGGAGAACGGCATTTTCATCTTGATCGTCGTCGGCATTGGCATCACCAGTTGGATGCAGACCGCGCGGATCGTCCGCGGCGATGTGATGGCGTTGAAGGAACGTGAATTCGTGCTGGCCGCGCGCAGCATCGGCACCCCGTCGCGTCGGATCATTACACGGCATCTGCTGCCGAATGTGCTGTCGCCAATCATGGTGTCCGCAACCTTGGGACTTGCCACGGCGATCATCACGGAAAGTGCGCTGTCGTTCCTTGGCCTTGGCTTTCCATCGGATTTCCCCACATGGGGTAAGATCCTGTTTGATTCAGTTGACCGCATGACAGCCTTTCCCGAACGGGTGATCTGGCCGGGCCTTGCGATTTCGCTGACCGTGCTGGCGGTAAATTACATCGGCGACGGGCTGCGCGATGCGCTTGATCCCAAGATCCGAGGTTTGTGACCTGAAAACAAAAAATGCGCCCCGCAGGGCGCATTTTTATTAATGCGGTGGCGTGTTCTTAGGCCAGGTGCGACCGCAGCATCCACGCAAATTTCTCGTGCGTCTGACCGCGCGCAATGCACAGGTCTTCGGTGATATTATCGCCATGTTCGGCGGCAAATTCACCCGCAGCTGCCAAGGTACCGGCCAACGTTTCCTGCGCTTTTTGCAGGCTTTTGATCATGGTTTCGGCGTCGGCGTCGGCGTCGTGTTCGGCGACTTTGGACCGTTTTATCATGCCTGCCAGCGTACCTTCGGCATGGGCATCAAGTGCACGGATGCGTTCGGCAAGATGGTCCTGACCAACGAAATGATCCTCGTAGAT